>CAZRTU010000014.1:0-14746 GCA_964603075.1 uncultured bacterium | reverse complement strand
CCTCTCAGCGTAATCCTTTATCATAGGGATATCAGGGATGTCCAAAAGGCTGGTCAATTCCTCTTCCCCAGTCTAACCAACCTCCATTCCCCCTTTCTCTTCCATGATATGGAAAACGCCGTATCCCGTATAGCGGAAGCAATTAAGAATAGGGAGAGAATGCTCATATGGGGAGATGAAGACGTTGATGGGATGTCGGCTACTGCCCTTATTTATAGAGTAGTACAGGATCTGGGAGGCAACGCAACCTATTGGGTCCCCAGGAGAGCTACCCACGGCATAGGACTATCCAGAGAGCGTGTCGATGAAGCATCCCAGAATCAGGAGTCACTGGTGATAACTGTAGACTGCGGGAGTTCCGACGGTGAAATTGTCTCCTACGCCAGGGAAAAGGGTATAGATATTATAATAACAGACCATCATGAGGTAAGACATCCCCCAAATTCATTCGCATTTCTCAATCCAAAGGGGACTTCCTATCCATTCAAACACCTTGCGGGGGTTGGTGTATCTCTTAAACTCGCCACAGCACTTACAGAACGTATCCTGAACGTCAACATCCAGGAGTTCTTTCGCATAAGAAAGGATCTACTTCCTTTCATCCTTTTCGGCACTGTATCTGATCGCGTTCCGCTTATAGATGAGAACAGGACGCTGGTAAAAATTTGCCTCGAGGTCTTTCTAAAATCCAAACAACCCTTCATCGAGGCGATAAGAGAGGTCCTTGGAGTCACAGCTCCTGTTGTTGATGACATATCTGATAAGATTACTCCAGTACTTTCTGCTGGCAGAGGAATGGAATCAGATAACCCCCTTATGAGATTCTTTCTATCTAACTCAATGGACGAAGCCAAGGAGATCTTAGGTAGGCTTTTGAACGCCCAGACCGCATTCGAAGAGGAATTTGAAGTGGTGTATAGAGACTGCGTGAGAAGGATAGGCAATGATGGTCTCATCGTGTTGGATGAGCTTCCCATACAGTTCCTGGGGTCCTGTGCATCCAGATTGGTTAAAGAGACCGGTAGGCCCGCAATACTGATGGGTCATAAATCAGGTGATATCTATGTGGGAGAAGCAAGAGCTCCGTCGGATTTTGATCTGGTGGAATTCTTTGCACAAAATGAGGAACTATTTATCGGATTTGGGGGACACAAACCTGCAGCAGGTTTCTCAATAAGAGACGATAAAGTGGACTCATTCAAGAGGCGGGCTGCACGAGTCGAATACAAAAAGAAAAAAGAAGAAGATGATGCAATAGAAATAGATGTGCTTGTAGATCCAGACGAATTCCCCTCGAATTTTTATGATGAACTCATGTTACTCCCCCCCTACGGAGAAAGCAATCCTAGACCAATTCTGGCAGCAAAGAATATCAGATTAGAGAAGGGCAATACTGGTTATAGGCTCATGGGTCATCACATAATCGTCAGGGGTATTATAGAGGCGCAAAAATACATAGACATTGCCTATTGTATAGATGATCGTGGTATATTAAGAATGGAAGATTGGCGTGTGAGTTGAGACTCCAGGGTTGAAATCCTTATAAAAGCCATTGCCTCATAAATAGACATAATTATTCACATCAGCATGTCTGATCTTATGTTCACTGAGCCTATAGCATACAAAAGACAAAACCGAGTATTTAAAGAGGGGGACGTATGAAGGCTGTTGTAAAGACAGCTCCCGAAATTGGTGCTGAATTGCGTGAAGTTGAAGAACCCAAGCCCGGGCCCAGAGATGCAATAGTGAAGGTCAAGGCAACATCCATATGTGGAACTGATGTACACATATATGAATGGAACGAATGGGCAGATAGAAGAATCGGAAAAGAAAAACTCCCTCAGACCCTTGGGCACGAGATAGCGGGCGAGGTCTGCGAGATCGGTGGTGATGTGAGAATGGTTAAGGTCGGTGATTATGTATCTGCTGAGACGCATATTTACGACCCAAGAGACGTAACCGCACTGCTGGGCCAATTCCATATTGGAGAGAGGATGAGGATTCTCGGCGTAGACACGAATGGCGCATTCGCTGAATATATTAGAATACCGGAGAGTGTTTGCTGGATAAACGATAACTCTATACCACCAGAGATTGCGTCCATACAGGAGCCGCTGGGAAACGCCACATATGCAGTCCTCGGTGAAGACAATGATATTGCCGGCAAGAGCATGGTTATAATTGGAGATGGCCCAATTGCTCTTCTTGCGATTGGTGTGGCAAGGGTTTGCGGTGCTACACCTATATTTCATATTGGGAAGTACGACTTCAACATGTCTATTGGCAGAGAAATGGGAGCAGACCATCAGTTGTATGCGAACAAGGATGTAGACAGAATCGCTTACATAAGAGACCATACACGAGGATTTGGTGCTGATATAGTACTTGATATGGCTGGCTCGCAACTTGCGCTCGATGAGGGATTCAAATCCCTGAGAAAGGGCGGCCGGTTTACTGCATTCGGCATTCCCGCAAAATCACCCCTGCCCATTGACTACACAGATGGAATAGTGTTTAAGGGAGCACAGGTCCATGGAATCTCGGGCAGAAAGATGTTTGACACCTGGTACAGAGTAAGAAACCTTCTTGCGTCTGAAAGATTGGATGTTAAACCTGTAATAACTCACATGTTCTTACTTGAGGATTACAAAAAGGGGTTCGACCTGATGATGGAGAGACCACGAAAATCTGCGAAAATCGTTCTCTTCCCTGACAAAGAGGAATACAGGAGGGCCTTTGAGAGGAGAAGAGAGAAGTGATACGCAATTTCTCTCTCTTCGCTTTTCCCTCTTCGCAGATTGTTTCCCGTGGTTAGATCTTTGGCATTATTTAATTTAACCGGGGGGGGTTATGTATGGAAAAATAAAAGACGACCTGATAAAAGAACTGAACTCTCTGAAAGAACAGGGCCTATACAAAGACGAGAGAGTCATAATGTCTCCACAGGGCGCAGAGATTGAGGTCAAGGGGGGCAAGAAAGTCCTGAATTTCTGTGCAAATAACTACCTGGGATTGGCATCTGACGAAAGGGTGGCGAGGGCGGCCAAAAAGATTCTAGACAAATACAAGTATGGTATGAGTTCTGTGAGATTTATCTGCGGGACTCTCGATATACACAAAGAACTGGAAGAGAGGGTATCTCGGTTTCTCGGAACGGATGATACTATACTCTACGCAGCATGCTTTGATGCAAATGGCGGAGTATTTGAACCATTTCTTGATAAAACCTGCGCGGTTATATCCGACAGGCTCAACCACGCCTCGATTATAGACGGAGTTAGACTCACAAAAGCCCAGAGGTTTGTGTACGAGCATAATGATATGAAAGACCTTGAGAGACGTCTGAAGGAATCCCAGAGTGCAAAATACAGAATGATCTGTACGGACGGTGTGTTCTCAATGGACGGTGACATAGCAAAACTCGACGGGATCTGTGACGTTGCCGACAAATATGACACGCTTGTCCTCGTCGATGACTCTCATGCGACTGGTTTCATCGGTAAGACAGGAAGGGGAACCCACGAATACAGGGGGGTAATGGGAAGGGTTGACTTAATCACTACTACCTTCGGAAAGGCATTGGGAGGCGCTTCGGGGGGATGTACTTCTGGGAGAAGAGAACTTATAGAATGGCTCAGACAACGCTCTAGACCATATCTATTCTCAAATACACTTGCCCCGGTGGTCGTTGGGGCGACCATCGCTGTGCTGGATATGCTTTCAGAGACAACCGAGCTCCGCGATAGGTTAGAAGATAATACCATCTACTTCAGGGATAAGATGACGGCGGCGGGTTTTGATATTAGACCTGGAATACATCCGATAGTCCCTATAATGTTCAGCAAATACGAGAATGACGCAAAACTTGCCCACGACTTCGCTGATGACCTTTTAGAGAGAGGTATCTACGTAATTGGATTTTCCTATCCGGTAGTTCCAAAAGGACAGGCAAGGATAAGGGTGCAGCTCTCTGCTGCCCACAACAGGGAACATCTCGATCGCGCCATAGATGCCTTTGTAGAAATTGGTAAGAAGCACGGCATCATCTAATAAACCATATGACCTCAATAATCATTGTGACAATAATGTTCTCCACTCTTTCTCTACCTGAGGAGCTTGTTTTCGATGTCAGGTACGGACCTTTCACCGCTGGTAAGATACGGTTTTATATTGAACAGGTTGACAGTCTTTATAAGATATCCTGCATAGAAAAAACAACGGGTTTTCTATCCAGTATTTATAGAATTAACGACAAGTATGAAATATGGACCGATTCCTCTTACATGCCGATGTCATATGAAGATTGGAAAGAAGAAGGTAGTTATAAGAGACACAGAAAGATAGATTTTCATCACGACAAGCAGCTTGCCGTTTACGACGATAATAAGTATACAAAAGAACTTCATGCCAACGCAAGAGAATTATTTTCACTAATCTACTACATTCGAAAGCTCGATTTCTTGCCGGGAGATACTCTGAGGTTCTGGCTTCACGAGGATAAGAAGAACTTTGAGTTAACAATCCCTGTAAAGTTGAAGGAGATTGATGGAAAACCTTATGTAGAGATTACTCCTGACGTAAGCGATATAAAGTTCTTTGGAGGAAAAGGGTTATCCATATATTATGATCTGAACATGACTCCTGTAAGGTTCCGTTTCGGTTTCTTTTTGGGCAACATAACTGCGGTTTTAAGAGATTAGAATCGGTCTCCCTGTAACCTGCTTAGATTATAAATCCCTTTTGCCTGTAAATTACCCCTGCTGACATTGGTTTACAGAGTGAAAACCGTACTTCCAATTATCACCTCTACTGTTTGATTGGCATGCTTATACTCGCAATAAACCCGGGTTCAACATCTACTGAATTAGGCATCTTCGAGGATGCAAGACTCCTGCTTAGAGAAAAGGTAGAACACGACCAGGACGAGATATCACTTCCAATAATAGAGCAACTATACCTTAGAAAGGATTGCGTGGAAAAGCGGGCGCGTGATTACCTGGAAAGGATCGATGTTGTATCAGCAAGAGGCGGTATTCTCCATCCAATGGAAGGCGGTGTCTACGAGATAGACGGAACTATGGTAGAGGATATAAATGCTGGCAGGGTGGATGCCCAGCATGCCTCAAATCTCGGAATACTCATAGCATACGAAATAAAACATATAAATTCAATCCCTGCCTTTATGGTCGACCCAATATCAACGGATGAACTATGGGAAAGGGCGAGAATATCAGGATTACCTGAAGTCCCCCGGTCCGGACGCACTCACACACTAAATGTGAGGGCACAGGCAAGAAGAAAAGCAGAAGAGATCGGAAAGCCATTAGAAGACACCACATTTATCGTTGTCCATATAGGAGGGGGCCTCACCGTGAACCTTGTAAAAGGAGGGAGAATCTGCGATGTGTCAGATGCGAGACAGGACGGTCCTTTTTCGCCGGAGGCATGCGGTGGGCTTTCAATACCCGATTATACAGAACTCTGTTTTTCAGGTAAGTATACCAAAGACCAGATGCTCCGATTCTCTTACGGAGACGGAGGAATAAAGAGATGGCTCGGCACCTCTTCTATAAAGGAGGTCGAGACGAGGATAGCCAAAGAGGACAAATATGCCGAGTTAATCTTTAATGCAATGGTATACAGTATCGTGAAGGCTCTCGGCGGTTTCATGGTGTGTGGAGAGGCGTGGATGCCGTCATATTAACCGGTGGAGGAAGTAAGTCTAAACACCTTGTGTCTCATATATCTAAATACATATCTCCCTTTGTGGATTTAACCGTATACCCTGGCTCAATCGAACTGGAGGCAATCGTTAATTCCACCCTGAGGGCAATGAGAGGCGAGGAAGAGATAAAGACTTATCAGAGGAGGGTTAAATAGGGGGTACTATGTATATCCTTACAGTAAATCCGGGGTCAACCTCTACAAAGGTCTCAATGTTTTCGGACGAGGAGGAGATAAAAAGGGCGGTAATAAGATATGGCAAGGAAGAACTCAAGGATAAATCTATACTTGATCAGGTCCAGATACGAGAGGGAGACATTTTAAGAGAAATTCAGAAATGGGGGATAGAACCTGATGCAGTCGTAGGGAGGGGAGGCCTTTTCAAACCGCTCGAAAGCGGAACCTATAGAATAAATAAGAGTCTGCTAAAGGATATATACGAGTGCAAACTACAGGGGCAACACATTTCAAACATTGGCTCGGTCCTCGCTTATAAAATTGCAGAAAGATGGGGTATTCCTTCGTTCTTCGTTGACTCGGTTTCAGTGGACGAGTTTGAAGACCTGGCACGTTTCTCTGGAATTCCAGAGATAGAGAGGGTAGCCCTCCAGCACACACTCAACATAAAGGCGTGCATAAGGCAGGCAGCCAAAGATAAGGGAAGTACCATAGAGGATCTAAATTTCGTGGTTGCCCATATTGGTGGAGGTATTTCAATATGCCCTGTAAAGAAGGGAAAGATAATCGACGCAAATAATGCCATACAGGAAGGTCCCTTCTCACCCGAGCGCTCAGGGACCCTTCCTATAAGCTCGTTCTTTTCACTATGCTTCTCTGGTGAATACAGCAAGTCTTTTCTAAAGAAGAGGCTCGTTGGCGAGGGAGGGCTGGTTGCCTATCTGGGAACCAACTCTGCAGATGAAGTTGAAAAGAGGATCAATCAAGGTGACGAATACGCGCGTAGGGTCTACCAGGCAATGGCTTATCAGATCTCTAAAGAGATAGGAGCTATGTCTACTGTGCTTAGAGGAGAGGTAGACTACATCGTGCTGACCGGCGGCGTGGCAAATTCAAAACTTTTAACCAAGTGGGTGAGAAAGAGGGTGGAATTTATAGCACCCGTTCTAATTTATCCTGGAGAGAACGAGATGCTTGCACTGGCTCAGGGGGCACTCAGAGTTCTTAAAAACGAAGAAATAGCCAAGGAGTACCGATGAGTCGCGATTTAAAAAAGCTTAAGAGGTTATCCATAAAAGACAGAAAGAGTAAAGTCAATGTATCTCACCTTTCATACCCTGCCAAGAAGGATGACACGGTGGTTGATTTTATCAAAGGTCTTCCTGACCTGCATCAGGTAAGAGAATTAAAGGAGCTTGCAGTAGAATTGCTGCGGATAAAAGGAACCTCTGGAAAGATACTCTGGATGTTAGGAGGACACGTGGTTAAATGCGGCATCTCACCACTAATCATAGACTTTATGAAAGACGGACTTGTGGATTACGTTGCCATGAATGGTGGAGCATCAATACATGACTTTGAGCTCTCAATATTTGGAGAGACTTCGGAAGATGTAAAAGAAGGACTTGAATTCGGTATGTTTGGGGTTGCGCGTGAAACAGGTTCTTTGATTAACAATGCCATCTCAGAGATGGGGGGAATCGGTGAGAGCCTTGGGGAAAAAATAGAAAATGAATCGGGAAGGTTTAAAGACGTAAGCATACTTTGGAACGCATATAGATTGAATATCCCCATCACAGTACACACGGCGATAGGTGCTGATATAATACACCAACACCCGGAAATGGATGGGAGAGCGTTTGGTCAGGCATCTTTTAATGACTTCAAAAAGATGATTGAATTTTTACCATCCATAGAGAATGGGGCAATTCTAAATCTTGGCTCGGCGGTTATCCTGCCCGAGGTCTTTCTTAAAGCCCTGAACGCCTCAAGAAATCTTACTGGATTACCAAAAGAATTCACAAAGGCAAATTTCGATATGCTTCCTACATATAGAGAGATAAAAAACATTTTAGAGAGGACAGGGAAAGGAAGGAAGTATGTCATAACAGGTAGACATGAAATTGTGATTCCCCTGTTTTCTGCGATATTAAAATCTATTGGATAGATAGACCAAAAGACCTTGATTTCCTCTCATCAAAGAATTAGACAATTAAAAGACCCTACACTAATCTTGGTCATTGCTCTGAGGATATTTGTGGGTCACTGGTCTTCGGCCTTATGTCTTTGGTCCCAAGTTATTAATCTGCGCCGATCCCTGCCTGCCCTGCCTGTAGGCAGACAGGTCAGTAGACAGGTGTATCCTATTTATCTGTCTAATCATCAGTTTCTGCGTTTTATGATCGATAAAGATCAAATTTTTCTCTTAACCTGGGGGAACTATGGTTTATGCTATAATACTTGCTGGAGGTAAAGGAGAACGCTTCTGGCCAAGTTCGAGAGAGAAAAAGCCTAAGCAGCTTCTCCCTCTCATTTCCGATAAGACCATGATTGAAGAGACCATAGACCGCATTCTTCCCTTGATTCCACAGGAGAATCTTCTGGTAGTTACTACCTCTGGACTGCGGGATGTTATGAGAAACATCCTCTCTCATTTTAGGCAGGCAGACCTGTTATTAGAACCTTTTGGGAGAAACACGGCCCCCGCAATAGCCTACGCCGCTTTACATCTCTACAAAAAAGACAGGGATGCTATTATGGTCTGTCTCCCGGCAGATCACTACATAAAAGAGAGAGAAAAGTTTTTAGAAACGGTGAAAAAGGCAATATCCTTAGCCAGGGATGACTGGCTCGTTACATTCGGGATAACTCCATCTCGACCTGATACCGGTTACGGCTACATAGAGGTTGGTGACAAAATAGGTGCGGGAGTATATAAGGCAAAGAGCTTCAAAGAAAAACCCACAAAGAAGAGGGCTGTAGAATTTCTTAAACAGAAACGGTTTCTCTGGAACTCGGGGATGTTCGTATGGAAGGCACAGGTTATAATAGACGAGATAAGGAAACATGTTCCCTACATATATGAGAAACTCTTTGCCAAGCCACAATTAGAAGATGATGAGCTGAACGAAGCCTATGACAGCCTGCCCGCAATATCCATAGATTATGCGGTTATGGAACGTTCAACCAAAACGACCGTTCTGAAGGGAGATTTCATCTGGGACGATGTCGGCTCCTGGCTATCCCTTGAGAGACTTCTGGGTAAGGATGAAAATGGAAATACTATATTAGGGGACGCATATGTAGTGGATTCAAAGAACTGCATTTTATCTACCGAGAAAGGAATTACAACACTCCTGGGAGTATCTGATATTATAGTAGTGAACACGGAGGACGTTCTGTTCATCTGCAATAAATCCCATACCGACAGGATAAAAAAATTCATAGAGAAGATAGAAGAGGAAGATAGATTTAAAAATTATCTCTAAGATTGACAACCTTTAATTTATTTATTGCTACCAAAACCAGACTTTTTACGGAAACCCTTTTTGGTATAATCTGCTTTAATCTATTCCATCAGAAGGAGATATGGCTAAGGTCAGATCCTTTCGGGGAATAAGGTACAACCCACAGAGAATCAAGACACAGGATGTGGTTACACAGCCTTACGACAAAATTACTCCCTCTATGCAGAAAGACTATTACGAGAGGAGCGATTATAATATTGTTAGAGTGATATTGCCTTACGAAGACCCTGATAAATACAGAAAAGCCGGTGAATTTCTCAAAAACTGGTACCAGAACGGAGTTCTAACTCAGGATAACAAGCCCTGTATGTACCCCTACCATCAGGAGTTCACCGATCCGGGAACAAAAGAGAAGAAGACAAGGAAGGGGTTCTGTGCAGTTCTAAGAGTGGAAGACTTCTCTACGGGTGTAGTTTTGCCACACGAGCGAACCCTTTCTAAACCCAAGGAAGACAGGTTGAATCTCTTAAGGGCAACCCAAACCCATCTTGGGCAGATCTTCATGCTGTACCCGGATGAAAAAAACTTTGTAACGGATCTCTTCACACCAATAACCTCAAAGACTCCTTTGATAGAAGTAGAAGAGTCCTATGAGAAGGGTGTGACACACAGGATGTGGAAGGCTGACGACAACAAAATTTTATCTAAAATCACAGAATTTATGGCGGACAAAAGTCTTCTGATAGCGGATGGGCATCACAGATATGAGACCGCCCTTAATTACAGTAAAGAAAATCCCGCCTCAAAGTACGTAATGGTTACCTTTGTATCAACCTCAGACCCGGGACTTGTTATACTGCCAACCCATCGTGCCCTCTACAACATCAGCGTAGACAAAAATGAATTCCTTGACGCCGTGAAGAAATACCTCAAGGTAGAGGAGAAGAAATCCTTAGAGGATCTGGATATCGGAAGGCATATTTTCGGTCTTTACATTGATGGAAACTATTACAGATTGGAGTTACTTGATAGATCTGGAATAGATGAATTTGTTGAAGCAGGACGCAGTGATGAATATAAAAATCTTGATGTCACCGTTCTTCACTCATGTATTATAGAAGGGATTCTGGGCATATCCAGAGAACGAATAGCCAGGAAAAAGAATATAGAGTACTCAAGAGATCCAGAAGAAGGGATAAGGGGAGTCGATAGTGGTAAGTTCAAAATGTTTTTTATATTACCCCCAACGGAACTAGACGAGGTTAGAAAAATCTCGGAGAAGAAAGACGTAATGCCTCAGAAATCGACCGACTTCTATCCCAAGCTCATTACAGGTCTTATTATGTATAGGGTTTGATAGGCTAACAGAACTTTATATCAACAGAGACTTGGATGAGACACGTATGAAATCAAAAGACCAAGGAAAATATAAACAGGGACTTACACGAGACTTGTATGGGATAAATAGAAACGAAAATCTTTCTTCTATTCTCTTCCAGTCCTGATTAAAATAAGTCTTTTAGTCCTTTGTAAGAAATAAATTTCAAGTCTCTTTAAAGTCCCTGTTAAAACTGTTCTTTGCGTCCTTTGCGAGAGATAATTCAAAGTCTCAACCAGTCCCTGTTCCAACCAAAAATGGCTATAAAATTTAAAACAATATCGTTCGACGGCACCGCTGTGGAGATCCTTGACCAGACAAGGTTGCCTATCGAAGAGATATACCTTCGTCTATCAAACGTGTGTGAGATGGCAGATGCAATAAAAAGACTGGCAGTTAGAGGCGCACCGCTAATCGGCGTCGCAGCCGGGTACGGGGTAGTCCTCTCTGCACTCAATCACAAAGAGGGCGACCCCAAAATATTTAGAAAGAGGGTCTCAGAAGATATTGAACTGCTTTCTAGCACGAGACCCACAGCAGTAAACCTATTCTATGCTCTGAAAAGGATGAGAGAAATCCTTAATTCACCAGCCGATTCTACACAGAATCTCAAAGAACTGCTCATAAAAGAAGCTACAACAATACACCAGGAGGATATAAAGATGTGTGACAGAATCGGCAACTTTGGTGAATCCCTGATAGATGACGGTTGCGTAGTTATGACCCAGTGCAACGCGGGTGCCCTCGCCACATCGGGTATTGGTACGGCGCTTGCTCCTGTTTATCGGGCAAAAGAAAAAGGTAAGAACGCAAGCGTATACGTACCAGAGACCAGACCGCTTTTACAGGGAGCGCGATTGACCGCATGGGAGCTCTCGAAAAATAACATTCCCGTCACAGTTATCTGCGATTCAGCAAGAGGCTGGGTGCTCAAGGGTAGAAAAGTCGATATCTGTATAGTCGGAGCCGATAGAATTGTAAGGAATGGTGATACTGCTAATAAAATAGGGACATACACGCTGGCTGTACTTGCAAAAACAAATGGTGTCCCATTCTGGGTCGCAGCCCCAAGAAGCTCGTTTGACGATAGTATAGAAACAGGGAAAGATATACCAATAGAAGAGAGGAGCGCTGTTGAGATTAGTAAGATATCCAAGGATAGGATTGCACCAGATGTATCCTTCTACAATCCTGCATTCGACGTAACCGAAGCCGACCTCATCACGGGCTTCATAACGGATGAGGGTATCCTTAAGAAGTAATACCTCTCGGATAAGCCTCCCTTTTATTTTACTTGACTTTTTCTTATTTTCGTGTTATAATGCACATTCGTGGAATCGAATTGCGTTGTTCAAATAATCATGTTCTGAAAGGGATGAGGAATAATTATGGGAAGAATCTATAAAATGGGATGGATACCCGATTACCCCGATATAAGAGACTATACACCTGAGCACGAGAAAGTGGCACCTATCCTGAAAAAGTTAAAAAGGACCTCAAAAGACCTTCCAGTATCGGTTGATCTAAGGAAGTGGTGTCCACCAGTGGAAAACCAGGGAACCCTTGGTTCATGTACGGCAAACGCAGGAGTCGCACTCGTAGAATACTACCAGATAAGGGCGTTTGGCAAGCATATAGATGCATCAAGGCTATTTCTATATAAGACCACTCGAAACCTTCTCCACTGGCAGGGTGATACAGGTGCTACCATAAGGGCTACGATGGGGGCGATGGTGCTCTTTGGTATCTCTCCAGAGGAATACTGGGATTACGTTGTCGAGAAATTCGACGAAGAGCCCCCGGCTTTCTGTTATTCCTTTGCCAAGGAATACCAATCGATTAGTTATTTTAGACTCGATCCACAGGGTATATCGGGAATTAAACTACTGGATGAAACTAAAAAACATCTTGCTGAGGGTATACCATCTATGTTTGGTTTCAGCGTATACGACTCTATAGATGAATCTGAAGAAGACGGCAAGATACCTTTCCCTTCTCCCAGAGACCGTGTAATAGGTGGTCATGCGGTGGTTGCTGTTGGATATGATGAGGATATGGAGATAAAGAACAGCAAAGGAGCTCTTCTAATCAGGAATTCCTGGGGCTCAGAATGGGGCATTGAGGGATATGGTTATCTCCCGTACGACTATATATTACGGGGACTTGCCCGTGATTTCTGGTCTGTCTTGAAACATGAATGGATAGATACGGGCAAATTTACCTCTTAATTTACCATAAAGAGCAAATTCTTTATATGCAAATTATTTAATCAAGCAACTTCAGGAGGGTTTATGCCGACGATAAATCAGCTTATCAGGAAACCGAGGAAGAAATTGACTTCGCGCTCAAAAGCACCAGCCCTGGAAGGCTGTCCGCAGAAGAGGGGAGTATGCACGAGAGTGTATACTACTACACCCAAGAAACCAAACTCTGCCTTGAGAAAGGTCACAAGGGTAAGATTGACAAACGGTTATGAGGTCACCTGCTACATCCCCGGCGAGGGACATAATCTCCAGGAACACTCTATTGTACTCGTTAGGGGCGGCAGGGTAAAGGATCTACCAGGCGTCAGGTATCATATAGTTAGAGGCGTTCTTGATACTGGCGGAGTCGAGGGTAGGAAAAAGTCAAGGTCTCTCTACGGGGTAAAGAAAGAAAAATAAATTAAAGTAGAATTAACCACTGAATAACACCGAATACACTGAGAAAGCAGATTAAGTACCTTAAAATCTCACTTGCTTTCAATATCGTAAACCTCAGTGCCCTTCGGTGTTGAAATTATTTCAGTGTTGGATTTAGATTAGGGTAGCGGTTTTGAAATAGTAAGTCTCTTAAAACCTCCCATCAGAAGTCCGATAAACCCGGCAAGTCCGATAAAATAATATACCAAACCGATAGGTAAGAAGACTCTTTCGGATCCCGCTATAAATAGCTGCGACAGATAACATAGTTCAACCGCAAGTGCAGCAACTACTATGCTGACGAGGAAAGACCTTAGAATCAACCTTAATCTCAATGATGTCATGCTTCTGCCGTGTAATATGAAAACCCTTGAATATCTCATCAGAGGCAGAGAATTAATATATAGATAAAGGGAAAAGACAAAGAAAAAAAGGAGCACTACACCTACACTGAAGAGAATACTCCTGAATTCTTTAATCTTTCCCCACAGATCGCTGACTGCCTCCTCACCATATAAAACATCTACCACACCGTCCACCGACATTAGTCTCGATGCCAGTCCCTTTAGAAACTTTTCCTCTTTATTTGATGGATAGACGCTTAGCACGTGCGGAAGCTCAAAGCTCTCTAATACGTCGGGGCTGGATCGTTCTTTCAACGCCTTGATAATTTCAGGAACAGCGATCTCATTTATACCTGATACTCCCTCTGTATTAGCTATCCTGGTCATTGCTGAAGCCTTATCCTTCTCACTATCGACAAAGACCCGTATCTCAATCATATCCAATTCTTCCATAAATTCTCTATCCCTCTGCCAGTAGTAAAATAGAGAAAGAAAAAGGATAAGTGAGGAGAGGAACATTGTTATCAGATGTTTCATGATAGGTATACTTTCTCGTATGGCAGCGCGTCCACAATTTCTCTATCCTTCGTTGTCATAAGGATGGTGGTGCCACGTCTATTTAAACCTTCAAGAATATCTATAACTTGCCATTTCTTATCTTTAAGATTGGCTGTGGGTTCATCAAGCATAGCAAGGATAGGCTTCTTGGAGTAAAGGATTGCCAATTGTAATAAATCTCTTTCTCCTCTTGACAGTTTCGCTGCCACGGAGTCCCTTCTCTCAAGCAGGCCCACGGTCTTCAAAGAATCGAATGCCTTATCCCTACCCCCCGTAACAAAAAGCAGGTTTTTAATCAGCGAATATCTCTCAAATAAAACAGGGTCATCCAGAAAAAGACCGACTTTTCTAAAAATGAAAAATCTCTTTCTAAAAGAACGGCTCTGGGAAGATGTCTCCATAATAATGACTTCACCAGTTTTGGGTAGAATCTCGAAGGTTGCCAATCTTATGGCTGTGGTTTTACCTGCACCGGTTTCGCCAACCAGTAAAAGAAAGCCTCCCTTTTCAACCTTGAAATCAAGGTCTTCAAAAACCGGAGGATAAGATACATTAATAAACTCAATCATAGCATAGTGATTGAATCTCGCTATTATTGCATTCAACCATCAGCATTATATCACAAAAATTTCAATA
>CAZRTU010000013.1:0-14920 GCA_964603075.1 uncultured bacterium | reverse complement strand
TTAAGAAGGGGGACATTCCCCCTCTCTGGGACGGGAAGACAGCGAGAAGGATAGTAGAGGTAATTTTAAAAAGCCTCTAAGGGGGAATTTATTTGAGACTTGGAATTTAATATTGTTTTAATAATCGTTTTATGAAAGGACTGAATATGGCTATAAGATTTGCACTTTTGAGCACATACGATAAGAGTGGACTTCTGCCACTGGTAGATGTCCTATCAAAACATAAATATAGATTGATCGCATCGAAGGGCACGGCAGGTTTCCTGAGAGAAAACGGAGTAGAGGTCGAGACTGTAGAGAAGATCACGGGTTACCCATCGATGCTCGGAGGTCGCTTAAAGACCCTCCATCCAAAGATTTTTGGAGGTATTTTGGCTCTGGGCAGCGAGGAGGAGTTAAAAAAATATGAGATCCCTTTGATTGACATGGTGGTTGTTAACCTCTATCCTTTTGAAACGGAGCCTTCTATAGAAAATATCGATATAGGCGGCGTCTCACTTATCAGGGCAGCGAGTAAAAATTACGAGCGCACCGCCTGTCTAGTCGATCCAGCAGACTACAGTAGGGTAATTGGTGAACTTGATTCGGAGGGTGCTGTATCGCATGCTACCAGATTGTATCTGGCAAGAAAGGCATTCTCACTATCGGCAGGTTTAGACAGGAAGATTTCTATGTGGCTTGGACACAGGTTTCATGATATACAGTTAGATGAGATCAGCAAGATGAGATACGGGGAAAATCCTCACCAGGAAGCGACGCTCTTCAGAGAGACGGGATATAGAGGATTATCCATTATAGACGCACAAAAGATACAGGGAAAGAAGATTTCGTTTAACAATATTTGCGATCTTGATACAGCACTATCCATAATATGTTCATTCAAGGAAACCGCCGCCTGTATAATAAAGCACTCGAGTCCCTGTGGGATCGCGGTATCACCAAGATTGCTCGATGCCTACAAACTGGCAAGGAGCTGTGATCCCATGTCCAGTTTTGGTGGCATAGTGGGATTGAATCGTAAGGTCACGGTTGAACTTGCTCGAGAGCTCACATCAACATTCCTTGAAGCGGTGTTAGCACCATCCTATGATGATGAGGCAAAGGCTGTACTATCGAATAAGAAGAGATTGATCTTACTCGAGTTGCCACTGGAAGGTAGTCTATCTACTGTAAATTACAGATATTTAAATGGTGGTTTCCTCAAGCAGGATAGTGATGAGTCGGCTGATGACGTTGATGATTACGAAGTTGTAACAAACAGGAAACCGACGGAGAAGGAGTTCAAGGCTATGTGTTTTGCTTTCAATGTTGTGCGATTTGTGCGTTCCAATTCCGTTTGCATCACCAGAGAGAATATGACCGTGGGTATAGGCGGTGGACAGCCCAGCAGGATTGGGGCACTCGAGATAGCAATTAAAAATAAGAAGAGGTTCGGCTTCAAGGAGTGCATAGCACTTGCATCAGATGGATTCTTTCCATTCAGGGATTCGATAGACCTAGCCGCTGAAGAGGGTATAACTGCGGTAATTCAGCCTGGAGGGTCGATAAGGGATAAAGAGGTGATAGGTGCAGCCGATGAGCATGGCTTAGCGATGATATTCACACACAGGAGGCACTTCAGACATTGATGTTAAGGGGTCTTTGGATAGCAAAGCATAACTTTTTTTCTTGACAAAATTAATTATATATGATATAATTAACGCCTATTAAACTAAATTTATATAGAATCCTTTCTATAAAAATTATTTATTTACAATCTTTTTGACAATAGATCACCTGATCTGGGAGAAATTTGGAATGAAGAGGGTAGAATGTATAGTAAATGAGGGTAGGGTAGAAAAGATACTCAATGCTCTTCTTAATTTCGATGTATGGGGTGTAACCATTTCTCCTGTGAGGGGATGCGGGAGTCAAAAGGGAAATTCTTTGCCAGAAGAGAGAAAGGAAGACGCTCCAGTTAGGATTCTCCCCTTTGTAAAGATGGAGTTTGTTGTTAAAGATAGCGTTGTGGAACGCCTTGTGGAAAGGATAGCAGAGACTGCCCGCACAGGTGAGATAGGAGATGGAAAGATATTCATAAGCAGTGTAGATGATGCAGTAAGGATAAGGACCGGGGAGAGAGGCAATAGAGCAATATCTTTTTAGCCGAAAATCCCCGTAGAAAATAAAAAAAAATCTTTAAAGAAGGAGGTGTAATTAAATGGAGGATGATATTGTAGAGATGATCGATGAATCGATGAAGATGAAGGAGGGGGAAATAATCAAGGGAACCGTTGTAAAGGTGACTGGTAGCGATGTACTTGTGGATGTTGGACTTAAATCTGAGGGCGTAATACCTCTATCAGAATTTAGAAAGACTTCTCAGCCCGAGGTTGGGGATGACATCTTGGTTCTGCTTGAAAGGATTGAAAATGACGATGGCATGGTGGTTATTTCAAAAGAGAAAGCAGATATTATGAATGTCTGGAATACTGTGAGAATGTCTTATGAGACGGGAGAATATGTGGAAGGCAAGATCATAAAGACTGTAAAGGGAGGTTTTCATGTAGATCTTGGTGGTATAACTTCCTTTCTTCCAGGCTCTCAGGTTGATTTTCAACCGGTGGACCCAGATGAATATATTGGTACTACGCACCAGTTCAAAATTCTAAAACTCTCAGAGGGCAGAAAGAATATTGTGATATCAAGAAGGGCAATCCTTGAGGAAGACATGAAGAAGAAACGAGAGGAGACATGGAAGAAGGTGGAAAAAGATGCCGTACTTGAGGGTAGGGTGAAGAACATTACAGATTATGGCGCATTCGTCGATTTGGGAGGCGTAGACGGGCTTTTGCACATAGGCGATATTACATGGGGGAGACTTTCTCACGCCTCAGAAATGCTCAAGATAGGCGATATCGTGGAGGTTAAGGTTCTTGACTGTGACAGGGAACAGCAGAGAATCGCACTCGGGATGAAACATCTAACCCCTCACCCCTGGGAGAATATCGAAGAAAAATACAAGGTTGGTAAGGTTGCCAGCGGCAGAGCGGTATCTATTACAGATTATGGTGCATTTATTGAGCTGGAGCCAGGAGTCGAGGGCCTTGTTCATATATCAGAGTTTTCCTGGACACAAAAGGTCCGCAAACCTTCTGAGTTTATTTCGCTTGGCGATGTTGTTGATGTGAAGATTCTGAGCATAGATAAAGAGCAGAGAAGGATGTCACTTTCCATAAGGTCCCTGGAGGAAAATCCTTGGATAGGAGCGAGTGAGAGACATCCAGTCGATTCTTCTGTAAAGGGGGTCGTGCGCAAGTTTACAAATTATGGAGCCTTCGTAGAGCTCGAAGACGGTTTGGAGGGACTTCTTCATATAAAAGATATTTCATGGACAAAAAGGATTGCTCACCCGGCAGACGAGCTTAAATCAGGACAGGAGATAGAATGTAAGGTGCTGTCAATAGATGAGAATACCCATCGTTTATCTGTCGGTCTTAAGCAGATGGTCGAAGATCCGCTTAAGAAATTTGTTGAAGAGCATGCCATAGGTGACATAATACCAGATGCAATCATAACCAGAGTGCTCGATAAAGGAATCGTTGTCGATATTGGTGTAGAGGGTTTCGTACCATATTCCCAGATGCAGTCACCACCGTCCGAGCTACGGCGCCGGTATAATATTGGAGACAATCTAGCCGTTAGATTGATTGAGATTAACGAGAGTAAGAGGAGACTAATCTTTTCACAATCAGGCTATGAGCCCCTTTTAGAAAAGGAAAAAGCCAAGGAGGCAGAGGAAGAAGAGAAAGAGGAGAAAATTGAGGAGAAGCCCGAGAAGAAGAGCGTAAAGAAGAAAGAAGAGGCAAAAGAGGAGATTAAAGAAGAGGAGACAGCTGCTGAGGTAAAAGAGAAGAAGCCCAAGAAAAAGGGTAGCAAAGAGAAAAAGGCAAAAGAGGAGGCAGCTGCTGCTGAAGAAGGAGAGGAAAAGGAAGAGAAGAAGCCCAAGAAAAAGGGTAGCAAAAAGAGAAAAACAGAAAAGGAGGCGACTGCTGCTGAGGTAAAAGAGAAGAAGGTAAAAACCAAGAAAGGGAAAGATACCGAGAAAAAAAAGAAGACTACCAGGAAGAAAAAGTCCATTAAAGAAGATTAAGAAACTCTCTTCAGGTTCAAAATATATTATGTTTTTATTCTTCCTAATAGCCAGTATATCCTTATCAGCATATGACACCCCCAACGATGCAGGAGGGAGCATTACGCTCGAGTTTTATTCCGACGTCCCATTTGACTCAGGTGAGGTCCTCCGCAAAAACGAAAAGGGTGAATTCGAGAAGGTAGTAAGCTTCTGTTCGGACGATAAATGTTGGATAGATAATTTCGCCGAAGACGGTGTGGCGTATTATTATAAGATTGCTCGTGCCTCGAACCAAGGTGTGGTTACTTCAGATGTTGTCTCAGCGGCATCGAGTCCCCAGTGGTTCCACAAGGGTCGCACCATAATGCTCTTCATGGTCGTCTTGGTATGCGGGCTTATTCTCTTCTTTATAATGCAGGCGAGAGGCGGCAAAGAACTCTATATAAGACCGATAGCAGGCCTTGAGGCTTTGGATGAGGCAGTGGGCAGGGCAACAGAACTCGGCAGAGTGGTTATGTTCATAGCAGGAATCATGGACATGGACGACCTCCAGACTATTGCAGGCATAACTATTCTGCGGAGAGTCTCTAAGAAGGCTGCTGAATACGAGGCTCAGATCATGGTACCGACATCAAGATCGCTTGTTATGACCGCTGCCCAGGAGACAGTCAAAGAGGCATACTATGATGCGGGAAGACCTGATATATTCAACCCGGATAATATTTTTTACCTCACAGATGATCAGTTTGGTTTCGCTGCAGGATGTGATGGTATAATGGTGAGGGAGAAACCAGGGGCGATCTTCCTTATGGGGTCTTTCTATGCGGAGTCTCTTATCCTTGCAGAGACCGGTCATTCTACGGGTGCCATTCAGATAGCCGGAACAGCGATGCCTTCTCAGTTACCATTCTTCGTTACAGCATGCGATTACACCCTTATCGGTGAGGAATTCTTTGCAGCTTCTGCATACCTCTCGAAGGATCCGCTTCAGCTCGGTAGCTTGAAAGGACAGGACTGGGGTAAATTGATATTTTTGGCGCTTATAATAGCAGGTACGGCTCTTATGACCTTTGGAATTCCTTGGGTTAAGGATATCCTGTTAGTAAAATAATCTATATGAAGAGACAGATACCTCTCATAATAACATTCAGTGTGGGTATAGTAATGGTGGTTCAGTATTTTATACCAAGAGAACCATTTGCAGGATTGTTCAACTTATTCAACCAGTGGTTCTTGATAATAGCGGTATTCGCCCTCATACTCGGGCTCCTTAATCTTGTCAGATTACATTCACGGAAACTGCTGAGGAGGCAGAGTGGGTGGGGGTATTCATTAGTGCTCTTATGCGGTCTTGCAGCAACAGTAATAACCGGGGCAATATGGGGTATAGCCACTGGAACTCCATTCGATTACATATTTGTGAATATACAGCAGCCGATGGGCGCTACCATGTTTGCCCTCCTTGCGTTTTTTATCGCATCTGCGTCATTCAGGGCATTCAGGGCGCGAAACATCGATGCTACCCTTCTACTCATTGCAGCCGTACTCGTTATGCTGGGGAGGGTAACGATTGGTAGTTTTATAAGCAGTAAACTACCTGCAATTGCTGATTGGATAATGTCCTATCCCAATATGGCAGGGCAGCGAGCCATAATGATTGGTATAGCACTGGGTACTGTATCGTACTCTCTGCGAGTGATACTCGGGATAGAGAGGACATACCTTGGGGGAGATTAGCCTTATGCTCGACAAACTCCTTAAAATCGACAGAAGAATTATATTCTCGATCATAGCAGTGGTCGTGATTATTGCTATAATTTTTCCTGTAGGATTGCCTACTCAGGTGAGTGAGCCAGTGGAAAGACTCTACAGAGAGATCGAGTCCCTCTCACCTGGTTCCTATGTATTTATCTCCTTTGATTATGACCCTGCGAGCATGGCTGAATTAGACCCAATGGCACTTGCTGTAATAAGACACTGTTTCAGGAAGGATCTGAAGATAGTGAGCCTTGGACTTTGGCCTCAGGGTGTTTTACTAGGGCAGGCGAACCTTGAGAGGGCTGCAGAGGAATATGGAAAGGAGTACGGTATTGACTTCGTTAATCTCGGCTACAAGACAGGGGGCATAGTCGTTATATCCGGACTTGCGACCAACCTGCGTGAGATCTTCCCTCAGGATTACACTGGAACGAACATCGATGAGTTACCTATGCTGGATGGCATAAATAACCTGGATCCGTTCAAGGTAATAGTGACATTATCAGCAGGTGACCCGGGAGTAAGACACTGGGTCATGATTGCCCAGGCGAGATACGGTAAGAAGATCGGTCTGGGTAGTACTGCTGTGCAAGCCCCTGCCTTTTATCCCTATCTTCAGGCAAATCAGCTTGTGGGACTTGCGGGTGGTATGAAGGGTGCATCTGAATATGAGAAGCTTGTAAACCTCCCAGGTCTTGCTACTGCAGGAATGGATGCACAGTCTTTTGCGCACGCCGCAATAGTGTTTTTCATAGTATTTGGAAACATTATATTCTTTTTAAAGAGAAGGGCTGATTTGCGTAAGTAGGGCAAATTTATTATGGTGACTGCAATAGGCATATGGATAGCCTCTCTTTTGACCCTATGTATATTCTCGTTTCTTTACAGGGATAACCCGTTCTATAAGTTCGCAGAGCATCTATTTGTAGGGGTATCTGCTGGTTACTGGGCGATGTATGAGTGGTATAACATCCTTGTGCCAAATCTGGGCAGACCACTCTTTATCGAACACAGGCTCATACTGTTGATACCCCTTGTGCTTGGTATATTGATGCTGCTTCGCCTCTTTCCTAAAATTGGCTGGCTATCAAGGTGGCCACTCGCATTTATCGTGGGTATGACGTCGGGGTACTATCTGGTCACCTTCCTGCAGACGAATGCGCTTGAACAGGCGAAGGCTACAATCGTCCCTCTGAATCACATAAATAATATAATTCTCGTCATAGGCGTGGTATGCGGTCTCATATATTTCTTCTTCTCGACTCAGCATAAGGGACCGATCGGTGTTACAGCAAGAATAGGCAGGATGTTTTTGATGATTGCGTTTGGAGCCTCTTTTGGTTATACTGTGATGGCGAGAATCTCCCTCTTGATAGGGAGGGTTTACTTCCTGCTCGGTGACTGGCTACGATTAATATAATGCAAGCGGTCTATCACTTCTGTGATAAAGGTATTATCTGAATCACCACCCTTCTCCTTGCTCTCGGTCCATCAAACTCGCAGAGCATTATCGCCTGCCATGTCCCCAAGCCCAGACTCCCATCTTTAATAGGTATGGATACAGATGAACCTATGATAGCCGATTTAATGTGTGCATGTGCGTTGTTGTCGATTCTATCATGTAGATAACCGGCATGTCTGGGTATGAATTTATCTAGCGCAGAGAGGAAGTCTATCTTGATGTTCGGATCCGCACTCTCATTTAGTATTATCCCGGCAGTTGCATGGGGTACGTATACCAGACAGACCCCTTCCCTTATATCGCTCCTTTCCAATGTCTCTTCCACTTTATGGGTTATGTCTATGAGTTCTTCAGAGGACCTCGTTGAGATTGTAAATTCGAAATACATAAGACCTCCCGATCATCATAGTGGTATTGTGAAAACTCAACCACAGAACTGCCTACCGGCAGGCAGGTTTGATATTTAATTTTACTGTTGTGGTTTTTCATTTTCTTCCATATTAATTTTCACAGTATAATCACAGTTTTTTCTCATTGTAAAAAGTCCCTATTTATCTCGGTGAATTCTTTTTACTGTGAGCGCAACACCGATCAGCGTAATTAACAAGATTACGTAGGAGAAGACATCACCATACTTCGTATAAAAGGTCTGAACAGAATTCAGTTGAATGTAGTCTGACACAGAGGAGGATTCAAACAACCCCGTCTTGTTTCTTACCTCACCGAGCGGTGTTACAATGTATGATATTCCGGCATTGGCACACCTTATGAAAGTTTTTCGTGTCTCGACAGCTCTTAGGGTAGCCATCCTTGCATGTTCGTAAGGTCCCACTGTTCGCCCAAACCATGAGTCATCCGTTATATTTACCATGAAATCGGCGCCATCTTTTATGAATTTCCTTACAAGTCTCGGGAATATCGATTCGAAACATATAAGCACACCAAACCTGGATTCGTCAACGCAGAAGAGGGTCCTCCTCTTTCCAGGTGTAAACGTACCTTGACCAAACTGAAGTCTCTGTAACGCAGGAAAGAATTGATCCAGCGGGAGCCTTTCGCCGAATGGCACTAGATATATCTTGTCGTAAAAATCAACAGCACCCACGTTTGGTTCAACCAGCACTGCAGAGTTGTAGACCTTTATGTTACCCTCATCATAGGAGAGCCTTGTGCCCCCGGTAAGTACCTTTGTGCCCAGTGAGTCAACGAGTTCACTGGTCAGCCTCTCTGGATTTGACCCCTTTATAAGATACCCTGGAAGTGAGGACTCAGGCCATATTATGAGATCGTGCCTGGTGTTGGTCGTGGAGAAATATCTGAATGTCTCGATTCTCGAGGCTATATCACCTCTCCTTTTGATCTCGTGTGACAGGTTTGGCTGTACAACCAGAACAGAGACTTGTGGTATCTCTCTCGGGATGGAAAGGAACGTCTTTTGGAGAAATCCTATTCTGAAGTAGCTGTAGCACAGGGTTCCACTCATTGCGACTATTATAAGAGGAAGTGTCAGTTTAGGTCTTTTGAATGATTTATAGAGGAGAATATTTATGGCTATAACCAAAAGAGATAGCCCGGCTATACCTGTTACGTCTGAAATCTGTATAAAATATCTTTGCGGGACAAGTGTGTAACCTATACTTCCCCACGGAAACCCGAGCTCACTTGTTAGGGATCTTATGAATTCAAACGAGACGAAGAGGGTAGCTGAAACCAACCATCCAAGAGAACCAAGTTTCGACAACATTATTTTTGTGAGAAGACACCAGATACCGTAATATAGGGAGAGATAGAACCATAGGATGAAGACACCAAGGTATAGGTAAAACCTATTTGGCACCTCCATTTTGAATATAAATGAGAGCATCAGTATATAGAGGGAAAAGCCCGTAATAAGGCCAAAGTAGAATGAACTTTTTGATGAAGCTCTATCAATCAGGAATAACAGAGGTATGAGTGAGACAAAAGACAGATAAGGGAGATATACAAAGGAGAGAAATATAAGGATTCCCGTCAGGACAGAGAGGAATATTCCTAAAGGAGGGTAGATGTTGGATTTTGGTATGTAAGATTGCATCCCGTCATCTGGGCAAAAAGGGTTAATATATGATGTCACCCAACATAATATAATCTCTGGGGTTTACTGCCTTGCTATATCTAAAGACGCTATAATGGAGATGCGAGCCGGTGGATCTTCCGGATTTTCCCATGTTTGCTATTATTTCGCCTCTGTTTACCTTATCACCAACATTGACATTTGCGCTTTTTAGATGTCCGTAGAGTGTCTTATAGCCATAACCATGATTTATCTTTACGCATAAACCGAGACGTCCCATTGTGCCAACGTAGATGACCACGCCTGAAGCTGTAGCAACTATAGGAGTTCCCTTCCTGTTGGCTATGTCGATTCCGTTATGGAAGGCACGCTTACTACTGAAGGGATCGTCACGCCATCCAAATCCTGAAGTAATTCTTCCCCATGTTGGCATTATAGAAGGAGTGTGCTCGAGTTCGTCTCGGGAGCTTAGCAGATTGAATTCCAGGTCATATAGACTCTTTTTTTCAAGTTGTTGCTCAATCTTCATCCTCGCCAGTTTCTTATCCACCAGGACTGCTTTCGGGCCGATTACCCCGTCTGTTCCATTTGGGAAAAACCTACCACCTGTACCGAGCATCCTTAATTCTTCCTGAGATGGTATATCCAGTCCCAGCCTCAAAACCTCGTCATGGAATACTATCTTCGAGTACCTTCTTTCAAGATTCTGCAGCTTTCTATCCACGTCAGATATCTCTCTCATATAATTTGTTCTCTGTCTTAATAGAATTGCTCTATTTATTTTGACGTAGGCAGTATTTAACAAATTTCCCATACACCAACCCGAGAATCCAATTATAAAAATAAATGGCAGAAGTATTGCATACGTCTGCCATTTTGTTAGGGTGAAATTTCTTCTTCCAATTATAACCGTCCACCTCTTCTGCATCTAAAACTCCCGCTTTATTAAGCGTGGAAACCCTTTCTAAATACGGATCTGATAGGAAATCTGATATCTATAATCTTCCAAAATCAAAAGACGGCTAAAAAGAATTACCAGGATAGATTTGCACAAACTTTCCTCTGTGTGATATTTTCTGTCAAAAAATTTTTTCTTGGTTTAGAGGGACATTCTATAATTTATTATATAATGAAATAATGATTTTGTCAACAAGAAAATGAAAAAAATCAAAAGAATAAGGTCCCCGAAAGCGTCCAAATCACAGCGGGGAACGGGACTCGAACCCGCGACGACCTGCTTGGCAAGCAGGCATTCTACCACTGAATTATCCCCGCATATCTTTAATAATTTTACCATAGATTTATAGATTTGTCAAGAGATTTTTAAAAAAATTTTTCTTGACTTTTCAGGCTTTATATGGTAGAATAAGTTGGAATCTCGGAAAATAAGGGCGTTAATATAACTATGGATAGAGATGTATTGTGAAATCACTTCGGAAAAAATTTGCAAGAACGGGTACCCAACGAATACAGGATTACTTACGAGAGCCCAGACATGAACGCACCTCGCTTGCCTCGTTTAACTTTTTTCGCCATAAGGTCTTACACAGGTTTTTACTGAAAAATTCATCAGGAGTTTAGATGGCAAGGAAAGCTTTGGGTAAGGGTATTGATGCGCTTCTGCCTGAGGAGAAGAAGGGGCTAGTAGAGATAGAGGTGGGAAAGATTAGATACAATCCATATCAACCCAGAAAAAAGGTTGAAGCTATTGACGAACTTGTCCTTTCTATACAGGAAAATGGACTGCTTGAGCCGATTATTGTAAGAACTATTGGGGATGGATATGAGGTAATATGTGGTGAGAGAAGACTACAGGCAGCCAAGAAATTGGGTATGAAGTATATATCCGCCGTTATACGTGAGGCGTCGGATAGAGAGATGCTCGAACTTGCATTGATAGAGAATCTGCAAAGGGAAAACTTAAATCCACTCGAAGCGGCAGAGGCGTTTACCATACTTATAAAGAACTTTGGGCTCTCTCACCAGGAGATTGCAAAAAGAGTAGGTAAAGACAGGGCAACTGTAACAAATACCCTAAGGCTCCTGGCGTTAGAGGACGAGATAAAAGAGCTCATATGGAGTGGTAGAGTATCCGAAGGTCATGCAAGGGCTCTTCTGTCATCGAAACCTGGTAGAAACAGGATAAAGCTTGCAAAGAGAATTGCAGCATTGGGTCTTTCTGTAAGGGAGACAGAGAAAATCGCGAAGAAGAGGATCTCTCACTATCCCGACTTAGAGAACATCCTTACACAACATATTGGTAATCCTGTTACCATTACTAAGGGCAGAAAAAAGGGGAAGATTTGCATAGAGTATTATGGAGAGAAAGACCTTATGCGGATAATTGAGATGTTTAGAGAGACCACCTATTAGGCATATTAAAAGGGCTAACCTTTTTCAAAGCCTCCATGTTGATACAGCTCACCCCATGCCAAAATAGGATTTTATCAAACACCTTCTATGTATCAGGAGTTCAATGGGAGGGTGAATGCGTTTATTTTTAGTTACTCTAATAACATTCCTATTTCTATCGTGTAAAGCCAGGGAGAGAGCACCGATCGTGGAGATATTGCCCGGAGAAAAACAAGAGATAAAGGAGAGGATCGACACACTTGATATCGATGTTTATTCTGAGATCCCGGTCGCTGAGATTAAATTAGAAGAGAAGCAGACATCTCATCCAAAAGAAGATGTTGCAGGGAAGAGGAACTACAGTATTCAGACAGGCGCCTTCTCGCAGTATAAGAACGCCAGTGAACTCAAGCAAGAGCTTGATAGCCTTTTAGACTATGAGGTCTTCATAGAGATTGACGAGTATCTTTACAAAGTCAGGATCGGAAGGTTCGGTAGCAGAGAAGAAGCCGAAAATACTATAAATACAATCAGGAAATTATATCAGAGTTCGTTTATAGTTGAGATAGCCAAATAGTATAGCTCGTAGGCTCCATATTATATGCCAAAGAAGAAGATAATATGGTGGATGTAGTGATCTCGACCAGGAACAGCGACAAGCTAAGGGAGATTAAATCTATACTTCAAGGGATTCCTATCCGGATTCAGTCTCTGCTTGACCATCCTTCAATACCCCCCATTTTGGAGGATGGAAGCACTCTGCTTGCGAATGCACTGAAGAAGGCGAAAGTCGTATTAGAGGCGACTGGTATGTGGACTATCGCTGACGATACCGGCCTATTTGTCGAAGAGTTGGATGGTATTCCAGGTGTTCAGTCTGCAAGATACGCGGGAGAGAACGCAACCTACGAACAGAATCGCCTTAAGCTACTCGCAGCCCTTGATAATGTTCCATGGGAGAGGAGAAGAGCAAGTTTCTTATGCTATATAGTGCTCGCCATTTCTCAGAACAATATAGAGGTCTTTAAAGGGAAGGTTGATGGTTATATAACGGAAAGGGAGATCGGCACAGGAGGATTCGGATACGATCCAGTTTTTATGCTTCCAGATACTGGTAAGACCTTTGCGGAACTCTTGTCCCAGGATAAGAACACTGTAAGCCACAGGGCAATTGCTCTTTCAAAATTGAGATCGAGACTGAGGGAGATTCTTTCTTAGGGTTCTCTTATACTATCCTGGTTGTGCGACACCCTATACTTCTATGAGATGTTTTGATCTATTTTGCTAAATTTATATCCTCCTCATGGGTTTTTTGAGATTCACTTTCATAGATCTAATCGATATACTGGTAATTGGCACGATGATTTATTACTTCCTTAGGTTTATCAGGGGTACAAGGGCTCTCCAGATGCTGGCGGGGCTGATAATACTATTTATGGTCGCTTTTGTTGCAGAATTCTTCAGTCTCCAGGGCTTTTCATGGATTATGACAGCTTTTAAGACAGCATGGATCGTCGCCTTTGTAATACTGTTCCAACCTGAGATAAGGAACGCACTTGCCACGATTGGTAAGACAAGGTTTTTAAGGGCTTTTATAAGAGAAGAAGAGAGTATAATAACGGAGATAGCCAATGGTGCTATTGAATTGTCCGAGAAAGGGATAGGTGGTCTAATCGTTATAGAGAAAGAGATAGGTCTGAAAAACTATATTGACACCGGGATCTCTCTGGATGCGAAGGTCAAAAGTGACCTTATATCTACAATATTTACACCGTACTCACCACTACATGACGGAGCTGTTATAATAAGGAGTAACACTATTGTAGCCGCCTCCTGCATACTTCCGCTTTCAGATAATCCTGATCTGCCCCATACTATGGGCACGAGACATCGTGCTGCCCTTGGTATAGCAGAGGAGACAGATGCTGTTGCAATAGTAGTTTCAGAGGAGACGAGAAAGATATCCATGGCACACGACCGGGGTATAAGGACAGATATACCCAGAGAGAGCCTAAAAGAGGAATTAAAAAATTGCCTATAGTTATTAAAAGAATTTATCCTTTAGGATTCTAAACCTGGTTTACCGTGGGGGCTATATGGGAAATAAGGAGAAATTGCTTGCCTTTTTAGCGGTCTTTGTCTTTGTCTTTGGCTTCTATCTCTACACAATGCAGCCCACTGCATCCTTCTGGGATGCAGGTGAATATTTAGCTTGCGGATACACTCTTGGTGTACCGCACCCACCTGGTTCACCCCTACACGTCCTCTTGAGAAGGATATTCTCATTTCTTCATATAGGAAGTGATCCTGCATTTAGTATGAATTTACTCTCTTCTGCTTCTTGTGCGGTTTCTGCTGCTCTGATTTTTCTTATGGTGGTATCTATCATCTCAGAGTGGAAGCCTCCAAGGAGGAGATTCGATAAGGCAGTTATCTACTCATTAGGATTTGCAAGTGCAGCTGTTGCAGCCTTCTCCTTCACGCCCTGGTGGAATGCGGTTGAGGCTGAGGCATATGCTCCGGCGACCTTTTTGTTTATATTCTCACTCTGGTTGGCCTATCTATGGCGACAACATATTGGAGAAGCCAATTCGGGTAGAATGATAATACTCATTGCATTCCTCTTTGCGCTCTCTGTGGGTGTACATCTTATGCCCCTGCTTGCTGCACCCGGAATCCTTATCTTTGCCCTCCTGGTGAATCGGGATTATCTGAGAGACAAGAGACGTATTATTATTGGCATTATTATAGCGTGGATTGTGATGGTTATAATGCTCGTAGCCCTCAAAAAGCCCATAGGAGAGGATTTTTCTACTGCAGTCGGAATGGTCACTGCTGTGATCCTGCTTGCCTTTCTACCTAACCTGAAGACACTGAGGTCACCGCTACTAAGGATATTCATTGTGCTTATAATTCTGATAGGCTTTACCACACATTTTTATCTCCTGATCAGGGCAAATCTCCATCCTATGATCAACGAGACAGCTCCAACAACATTGAGTAAATTATGGGATGCATTCGCAAGGAAACAGTATGGACCTTCCGAAATAACTGCCCAGCTTTTTCCAAGAAAGACGGCAGTGGAGACTGGTTACTCTTTTCCGGTGGCACTATTCTGGCAGTTTATGTTCTATGCCAGGTATTTTATATGGCAGTTTATGCCGTGGCCCAGAGAAGCCAT
>CAZRTU010000012.1:0-15099 GCA_964603075.1 uncultured bacterium | reverse complement strand
GAGGAAAATACAACAGTACACGCTGGGGTCTCGAGCTGCAAACTAACCTGGACCACTACCAGCACGCGCTGGATACAACAGGAGGTCCCTGTGACTGCCGGTGCGGATTATACTTTCAGTTTCTGGGCTTACGACAGCGACCCTTTTGGTAGGGTAAGGGTCTATATGAGATGGTATGATTCCAATGGAGATAGGATATCAAACAGCGAAGGGGGTTATACCGTCGATGACTCAGAATGGCAGGAATTGACCCTCACGGCTCCCGCACCCGCAGGGGCAGAAACCGTTCATGTGGAGGTAAGGGTTTACGACGTACAATGGGGAGACTCAATAACCTCTGCTGTTGCCTACATAGATGATGCATCGCTTACGGGTGGCGGTGGGGATGTCACTCCCCCGAATGTCACGGCTGCCTTCTCCTGGGGAGAAAATTCCCTGGAGGTTTTTTTTGATGAGGTGGTGGATACGAGTACTGCTGAGGATGTCTCTAATTATTCTATCCAGGACGGTCTCAATATAATGGACGCCCAGATCGACAGCTCAGATGACAAGCTCGTCCACCTTACTACCCAGTCCCAGGGAGATGTACATTACACACTGATTACCTCAAACGTCGAGGATCTTGCTGGTAATCCAATGCTGGGCGATACGAACTACTTCTGGGGTGGTATATCCACAATAGAATCAGCAAGGGTAGATTCTGACTCGAATTATATACCCGATAAAAAGGATGACATGATAACTGTCGAGGGTACCACAAGTGTAGAGTGGTACATTGTATCTGCGAGCGCATGTTTTATACAGGACACCACGGGAGGCATAGAAATATATACTCCGGGATATGACCCCCAGATATCGAGAGGTGATATAGTGAGGGTTGCAGGAGAGGTGGGTCAATACACAGGAACGACCGAGATAAAGAACGTCGTCGGATTTGAGGTAATTGGTCAGGATGTTGCGCCTTTTCCCATAATCGTTCTATTCTCTGATTTCGGTGAGGAGTATGAGGGCAGCCTGGTCAGGGTGGAAGATGTATATAATGCTGGTGGAGACCCCTGGCCCGAATCTGGTAGTAGTGCCAATATACTCATAACTGATGGAGCAGGTTTAGATACGGTTACGCTGAGAATATACTATAAGACAGATATCGACGGCAGCCCGGAACCGACATGGCCCATAGACATCGTAGGCATTATGGACCAGTACGATAATGCATCACCGTATGATGAAGGTTATCAGATTGTCGCCAGGGACTTGGGCGACCTAACTTCCGTGGCAGTAGAAGAAGGACAATCTATTATTGAGTTGGGTATTTTAGAAAACCCTGTACGTCAAAATATCAGTATATCTCTTACAATAAAAGAACGGGAAGATGTCTCATTGAAGATTTATAATGCTGCCGGACAGATGGTCGCTGAACTTTTAAGTGGAGAATCCGAGCCGGGTCAACATATCTTAGACTGGAACATCGAAACTACACCCAATGGCTTATATTTCATAAAACTCGAAACGCAATACATGGTCAAAGTCAAAAAGGTTCTTGTTCTGAGGTAGTAGACTGATCTGCCCTTTTAACTAAAAAGCCGGGATGGTGGAATTGGTAGACACAGCAGACTTAAAATCTGCTGGCTTTTCGAAGCCGTGTCGGTTCGAGTCCGACTCCCGGCATTTCTATTTTAAGCCTTTTGGATGTCTAATGCACCAAAGACCTGAATCTTGCAATCTTTGAAAAAATCAGCGATCCTAAATCTATTTTCGAACTCTATTCCCCTTGCCTTTCTTATGGTTAGATGCTCTCCGATATAAATTCACTTGTAGGATAAACGTCTACAAAACTATAAGACAGAGTCATACCTGAAAAATGGACAGAAACCTATTGATTTATCTATCGTTTAAGTTTTATAATAAGGGAAGCAATCGAGAATTCCATAAATATCTAAGGATATAGCAATCCCTCTATGGCATCCGATTAAGACCGGGGTTATTATGACCAAAAAATTATTCTCGATAATATGTCTGAATATACTATTTTCTCTTGCTTGGGGTGTAACCTTATTCAATTCCTCAATAACCCAAACCAAAGGCTCAGGCTTTCTAAGAGTCGAGCCTGCAATGGGTACTCCCCAAGGCAGATTCACTATAGGATTTGCCCTAAGGGGATTCAACTACCATCCGAGTGGAGTTTCTCATTCTTACAGTGGGGGCAATCTTACACTGGGTATCGATTATGGAATAATCCAGAATCTCTCCGGCAGACTGTGGCTGCCCTATTACCTGGATATCGGGAAAGATAGAAAAGAGAATGGTCTTGGAGACATAGGGATAGGACTGAGATATACAGTACGGGATTTTCTCTCTGTAGAGCCATTGATCATAGTACCTTCAGGAAGGGGGATCTTTGGTCCAGATGAAGGGGAGGGGGTGTTCAGGTATTTCACAACCGGGAGAATAGACCCGGGTTTAGGCATATCATTCAGCCATAGGATGGATGACTTCAGATTTACCGCATCTGGGACATACCTGTATCATGGCTCTGGGAACCAATATATTGCAGGGCTCGGAGTGTGTTATGAGAAAGATAATGTCCGACCTTTCCTCGAATTTGTTGCAGAAGACAGGGGTGGGTTCAACGAAGATGACCCTACATCATTTGGTCCTGATATAGCATATATAACTCCTGGATTAGCCTATAAAGCAATGCCTGACTTGATTCTCTCTTTAGGACTTGACATAAGGGTACGGTGGGAAGAACTCTTTGGTGGTAGTTACCCACAGGACTGGAGGAATGAACACCACATCACCGCAGGCCCAGGGGGGATCCAGCCGTGGGCGATAAACCTGTCTTTAAAATATACACTGGGTAGGGTGACTTATAAAAAAACGATCATTGCCGGTGAGGTAATCGATGCTGAGACAGGGAAGTCAATTTTGGCTGAAATCAGTTTTCCTGATTCCAAGATCGGACCCGTGAAAACAGATCAAAGTGGAAGGTTTAAAATAAGTGCGAAAGGTGAAGCTATTAGACTCACCATATCGGCACACGGCTATGGTAGCTTAACGCGAGAGATAATACTGAGACCCGGCAACACAATGAACTTCCTATTTTCACTTACCTCTGAAACAGTAAGCCTGACATTGAAAGTCATGGATATGGAGACAGGGAAACCAATAAAGGCATCGATTTTTATCGATAGAGGTGAGACAATAATAACAACTGCCACAACAGACACAGATGGAAGGTGCAAACTCATGCTGCACCCGGGTGAGTATCTACTGAAGGCGGTAAGCAGAGGCTACATTCCAGCCACAAGAGAAGTCCTCCTGGATAGAGGTAAGATAACAGGTATCAACTTTTTTCTTACACCAGCCATTCGCGTCCCAGAAGGAGGATATACCCTACAAGAATTGAAATCTCTTGAGATAAGATTCGAATCGGGTCAGGTAGAGTTGAATGAGGCTTCCAGGTCTTACCTCGATAGAGCCATCCTCACCCTAAAAGAGAATCCAACCCTAAAGCTCGAAATCAAGATAGAAAACGAATACGATGAATTATTCCAAAAGAGGCTTGAGAAGGTAAGATCTTATCTCATCGAGAGGGGCATCTCTGCAGATAGGATACACCCATAAACGTATCTGTGATCTTAAATCCCTCGCTCATAAAACTAAGCTTCTTCTTCTTCCTCAGTGTATGGTTGATACGGGTGGTAGGAATAGTAGTGATAGTAGTGATAATAACGGTAATATCCGTAAGTCCCCCTGCCAGACGGCACCATATTCAGGATCACGCCCGCCACTCTGGCATTTATCCTCTCCATAATATTCTTAACCTGCATAAGTGCTTTCTTGGGTGTCTTGTGTGATCTTACAACAAATAGAACTGCATCCACTATCGAGGCGATAATTGCGGCATCGGTGCAAGATAGGACAGGTGGACTGTCGACTATTATAAAATCGTATCTTTCGCTGAGATCCGAGAGTAAACTTGTCATCTTTTTCGAGCTCAAGAGTTCTGGTGGATTCGGAGGTATCTTCTTAGAGATAATTGTGCTCACATTCTCCATCCCAGAATCGATGATGAATTGGTTAAGGTCTTCACCCTTAGCTAAATACTCAGAGAGACATTTCCCTTCTATACCCAAGAACTTTGCAACTGCTGGCTTACGCATATCTGCGTCCAGAACAACCGTATTCAATCCTAACTGAGAGAGTGCGAAGGCGAGATTCAAGACAACAGTTGTCTTACCCTCTTGGGGGATCGGTGACGTCACAAGAAGGCTCTTTATTGGTCTGTCAGGAGCTGATAGTTGTAGGTTTGTCCTTATTCCTCTGTAAGACTCACGGAAGGTTGACCTCGATGGCAGGTCTGTTATCAAAATCGGGCGAGTGTTGTCTTTTCTCTTCACCATAGGTACCGAGCCAAGAATTGGAAGGTTGGAATATCTCTCTACATCTTTGGGAGTCTTTATAGAGTTATCTATATATTCCACAAGGAAAGCCCCGGCAAAACCGACAACAATTCCCAAAACAATGCCCAATATGATGTTTCTCTTTTTATTTGGTGATACGGGAATTCTTGGAGGTCTTGCAGGGTCAATAATTCTTACATTAGATATTCTGCCAGCCTCCGCAATTCTCACCTCTTCATACCTCTCCATCAGAAGCCTGTAAGTGTTCGCATTTATCTCTCTCTCGCGCTCTAGCTCGATCAATTCAAGCTCCTGGGCTGGGAGTCGTCCCAGTCTCTGCTCATATTCTCCGATCGCATTCTGGAGGACATCTAACCTGGTTTTACCTGCAGTTATCTCAGTCCGCAAAGAGATGATATCGTCAACCAGGCTCTGGGAGAATGAGAGTGGATCGAGAGTGGGAAGTTCTTTGTCCTTGATCTTTCTGGTCTCCTCAACTAGCTTCTCCTTGGTCTCTCTTATACTCTTCTTCAAACTTACAAGTTTCGGATTGCTCTCCGGCAACCCCTGAACCAAATATAGAGAATAGGTGGTTTCCAGACCTACAAGTCTCTGTCTCAATTCAAGGATATATGGCGATGAAACCTCCGATATCTTTTCAAGTAATGTCTCCTGGGTCTCTTTGAGCTTTTGCTCGAGGGCTGCCAGTCTTGTCTTGTTAGCCTCAAACTCGCTTTCCGCTGAACCGTACAGTCTGTCGAACTCAAACAGCTCCTTAGTCAACTGACTCGTCTCTGTAGGTAAGGCAATCAATCCAGTCTCCTGCTTGAATTTTTTTAAATCCTCCTCAACCCTTTCGAGTCTTTCCTTCACGATAGGCATCTGCTCTTCTAAGAATTTTCTCTTCTCAGTAAATTCCCTTCTGGCTGTAGAAAGTTCAGATTCGATCAAGACATCTACGAATGTATTCGCAAGTAGTGCGGCCTCTTCAGGGGATTTTCCACTGAAGGATACCTTCAATATGTCGGTATTTCTTACAGAAGTAACCCTCAGTCTCGTCTGAAGCTCCTCAGGATTTTTTATCTTTGATATAGACAACCCGCTACCTCTAAGTTGCGCCAGGGTCAGTTTAGCTAAGGTGTGTGATCTCAGTATCTCTATATAGTTCTGGATATTGAGCTTCTCAGGATAAGTCATTTCAAAGATATCCTGCTGAGTCGCCTTTGGCTCGACCATTATGGTGCAAGTTGCCTCATAGGTCGGCTCTTGCCTGACTGTCAGCACAATTGCAACAATAATTACAGCAAAAAGAAGAGAAATGATAATCCATTTCCTCTCATATATTATTCTCAGGTAATCATCAAATGGTATTTCATCATGTTCATCTTCCATATTATCCTCCATTTTTTCCAAGAGATACCAGGAGCGACATCGCTTTTTGAATCTCCCATTAAATCAAGTTAAGTCTGTTTTAATTCCGTTTCTAAGACACTTCTTATATGAACATTGTGTCACTTTGCTAAGACCACACCATAATCAATGCTCGAAGAATAGATAGTAGACATTCGCTATGATTGCAAGCTGTGCAAATAGTCTCACCACCTTTGAAAACTTATGATACGTATTTTCCGGAATAATCACCGTATCCCCTGCCTCGAGGATGGCTAGGAGTTCTGTTTCAGCCTTCCTTGTGTAATCTCCCAGATTTACCTTCATAACCTCTGATATTGGGGTTGTCCTTATTATTTTTACATGTGATAGATCAGCATCCTCACTCGGTCCACCGGCAATGGAGATAAGTCCAACCACATCCATGGTTTTAGGTACCTGATACATGCCTGGGTGGGCTACCTGTCCCCAGATTTGAACCCTGATCTGAAGTTCTCCCTCACCACCTGGATATATATAATAATCTGCTCCACCCTGGCTTAAATGCTGTGAATATAGAGCCGAAGAAAAAAGTAGCGCTATCAAAATCTTTCTTATCATAGTCCCCCCAATCGTAAGCAATCAAATCTGTAACAACATCTATTGACAGAAAAATCTTAGCTTAAAAAGATCTCAAATGCCTTCAATAAAAACCGAATCAGACCACTATGATACTCAAAATTCATGCGTCTCATTATACCCTCGATAAGAAAATGACTGTCCTTAACCTTGCGAAATAATCTATCTATTGTCTCATTGTCGAGCTTCGTTGCTATGTTTCTGACCCGCTTACCAATTACTATCTCATTACCGATCATCTTTCTCCATCTATCTTCGTATTCAGTGAGACGGCTTAGGTTGTTTTTACTTAGAGACTTGTATATAAGCTCTGCAGCTACTTCAGCGCATGTAAGCCCGTAGAATATCCCCCCTCCTGTGGTAGTCTTAATTTGACCAGCAGCCTCCCCAACCGCGAGAATCCTGCCGTTTATACTCCTTCCAATACTACCGTACGCAATCGGTTTCTCTTTAATTTCATACTCTCGTGAAATCTTATCGTCAAATCTACTATTTAGAAATCTCTGGAGATATCCTTTTGCATCTCTCTCGGTTAAAACACCGTACTTCGTCTTAGTGCCCGCGGGGACAATCCACGTGAAAGAACCGGGAGCAATATCTTGCCCTGTATATATCTCAATAAGTTCTTCATCTGCTCCTTTTTTCCAGTGAAATGGAACCTCGATCTGAGCGCCCAATAGAAAATCTCTCACCTCTCCCAATCCTGATAATCGCTGCAACCTGTATTCAACTCCCGTAGCAATAACTGCTATCTGCCCCAGATAAGTTTTCCTGCCTGATTTGAGTATCACACCCTCGGTCTCATTCTGTGTTATTCTTACTATTCTCTCGCCGAATTCTAAACCCACACCTCTATCTCGAGCGAGGCCGAGTATCTGATTGTCGAATCTCTGTCTGTCAATTACACAGGCAATGTCATCCCGATGAACATATTCAAGCCGAATGCCCGAGGGTGAGAAAAAATGGAGCCTCCTGATTCTGTTTAGTATAGAATCATCTGGTAGGCCAAACGTTTGGAATGTCTCCTTTCCAATTACTCCTGTACATAAAACATCCTTTCCAACCTCATTATCTTCCTCTACCAAAAGCACATCTAGACCTTTATCAGCGAGGAGATATGCTGTGTAACAACCAATCGGTCCTCCCCCAACCACAACCACATCATATACATTCATCTTTTTACAAGATAGATAAATTTCACGTCGATAATACTACCACTATACTCTGTATTAGATTTCTTATTTTTCTGATACATTATACTATATACTTCCAGAAATGTCAAGAAAAAACACTTCCCTTAAGGGTCGTTTTTGGCTTATGAGCGGGAGAAATAAAGGCTGTCGACCCAAAAAGAGTAACTATAAACGGAGAGTGAATAAACAGAAGGCTGCGGGGATCAATTAATGTATCTTGCTCGGGAAAATATACCAGTGAGTAGATCCGGTTTACGTCTCTGCTAAAATATTAAACTGCTCCACTCGAGCCCTACTGATGGAAAGGACCTATTATGTTCTTCTATATGTTGGTAATCTCTAATTACGGTATATCCCAATGCAAGATGAAAAGACAGCCGTGGGAGGGCAAAGAAACTAACGCCCAACTTGGTATTCAAAGACCTCTCAATGACACCTGAAGGAAACTCCTGATGCTCGGGGAATACACCCTGCCATAGGGTCTGGAAATTGTTTACTCCTCTTCTTGTGTAACATAAATCGAGGCTTAGGTCCCAGGTATAGTTTAGATGAAAAACTAACCTGCCGAATATCTCATCAAGGTCCTGTCCCTTTGGGTGACCGATAGGGTAATCCAAGAATAAATAATCATTCCAGTACAACTGATGAATATATGTCCAGGTGTCAACCCTTGTGTATCTTAGGTTCCAGAAACTCTTTCCCATACACGCCTTTAAGCCTGCACAATATCCCAACGTGGTAGGATTATTGTATTCGTCTTTCTCAAACTTGGCATCATCAACGAAGAGTTGACCATAAATGCACAAACCATCTCTTACATTGTATGAAAAGTCTAATCCGACCCCTACATTATCAGAGTAACCAGAACCTCCTCTGTTTAGTCGGTATCTATAATAGAGGTTGAATGGATTAAGATAACCAGATATGAGGCTGATACCCTCTCCAGAATAGATAATGACCTCAGATATGCCAATCAGAAACCTATTATCGAAGAGAGAAAAGTCAAGCCTGTGTCCCGAGAAGAACCTGTTAATCTTTGTTCCTTCTGGAAATACCTCGTCTCTCCTCCAGAATTCCACAGTATCTCTCAGGATATACGGATCCAAAGAAGTAACGAAAAAAGTTCCTTTAAAGAAATTATGTTCGTAGGAAATATACAGCATGTCAAATGCCGGTGATGTTCCGGATAAGATAAGCTGGTTGGCAGATGGTGGACCCCATTTAATTATTTCCCTACCCAGAAGGATATCCATATCTCCTATCTCCACACACCCATATGATCTCCTCAGGTCTCCTCCCATTTTGTCATACCATCTATAGGTAGGATGCTCATCAGATTCCCCAAACTTTATAAACGGTTGTACACATATAGCAACTTCTCCAGGCGATGCAATAAATCCTCCGTCCTGAAAATACCTCGAGATAGTATCGCTTAACCCATATCCAATTGAATATACTTTTACGCTCGACTTCGGATCATCCAGGTAATCCAACCTATCCAAAAGCATCTTCGCATCACTAAGACCCATATCTTCTCTCAAATACTCAATCTCACTCTTTTCTTCCGTAACTTCGCCGAGCTTATAGGGTATATTAGATATAAATCTATCCAATTGAATTCCCCTCACACTCAGTTCGTCTATAATCTCATAAGCCCTGGATTCGGCAGGAATGATGACGATTGGTAATATTAGCACCATTTTAAATTTTTTCATAGGATAAGCTCGGGGTTTGGGGAGAGGGCGAAATTATGGAAAAAAAATACCATTGGCGAGAGATATTCAACCGGTCCTAGCACGACCGGATAAGAAATTCCATAGAACTTGAAAGAAATATCTAAAATCCGTCTTAACTGGGTGTCTCATCTTAGCCTGGTGATATCTCTTCTCTGATGCTATTATCTCCTCAAAAGTCTTGGGGCAGTGTGCGTAGTAAGGAGGCACAAAACCCGGCTTTATTTTCAGACGCTCTCTTCTCCAGTCTTCAGGATAGAGCGACAAAAATTCCTTTGATAGTGGCCTCAGACCAACCAGAGACAGGTCTCCTTTCAGTACATTGATAAGCTGGGGTATCTCATCGATCCAGAACTTCCTCAAAAATTTTCCCCATCCCGTCTTGCGGAAGTCTTCTATGACCTTTCCTTCGTTATCAATCCTATGGTTTCTCAGTATATAATCGTTTAAATAATTGGCGTAGGCATGCATGGTTCTGAGCTTATAACAGTATATTTGAGAACCATTCTTCCCTACCTTGGGGATTTTGACAAATAATCCATCGTGGGGATTTTCTTTGGATGGCGTTTGGCTTTTGGATGCTAAGAAACAGAGATAATTATCTGTTTCCTTCGTAGCAACAATATCAAAACCACAATACCTTAATCTACCCAGTGCCTCACATTTGGAAAGTAGTTGGTGTTTGAGGATTCCGAACTTTTTATATAACCCCCGAAACCCAGATATCTTTGGAAGTACTCTCTTAAATAAAAGTTCGTATATTACGATAGCCTTATATGAATATACATTGCAGCGGCTTGCCAGTCGTTCTTTGCGTCCTTCAAGTGTCTCCACCCTGCCAATAAAGAGCCCCATTTCCTTAAGAGAATCGTTGATCTTATTTAGACTACTATTGATGTCCAAGAAGTCATTTATTAATGGACAACAGATCGTAAGGTTATATGGGCTACCATCTCCAATATCATCTAATTCATTTCTTTTATAGATCAGAAAATAATTATCCTCAGTAAGGCTCGTGTTCGATACATATTCGCTTATAAATGACCTAACCTGTGAACCAAAGCGTGTATTCAATAGACTAGATATGTTGTATGCCATCTTCATACTGCCGTCTTACTCTCAAAACATTCTTTTAGTAAACTTTTGTATAACTCCTTAGTCCGCCTTCCCGTCTCTTGGAAACTTAGCCTTAGAGCCTTATCTCCCATACTAATCCTTCTATCCTGCTTTAGAACCTTAATTACTTTTCGAGCGAGATCATCTTGGTCTCTACTTGACATATAACAACCCTCTACATCTTTTATGATCTCACATACATCTCCTACGTTTACAGACACCACGGGTAAGCCGCATGTTATTGCTTCTTTGACCACAAGAGGGCTTCCTTCATAAAGAGAACATAGAACTAAGACATCCGCAAGGTTTAGAATCTCCGGTATATCATCATGGGGGATAGCCCCCCAAAAAAACACATCATCCGAAAAAACTTTGTTTGTCAAAGCCCTTAGCCTGTTTTCTTCTCTCCCCTTGCCTATAAATATCAATCTGGAATTTTTAATCTCTTTCCTAATAATTGGAAAGATCCTTATTAACATATCCAGGTTCTTCTCTTTCTCGAGTCTTCCAACAAATAAAATTATTTTTTCATTGTCTGAGAATCCATATTTTTTACGCAAACTGCACTTATCCATAGGCTTAAAATCTCCCAAGTTAACGCCTATCGGAATAACCACAATCTTATCCTTGAGCCAGGGATACTTTCTAATGTAATGATACATAGTTAATCTATCCACAGAAATCAGTTTGTCTGCTCTTCTAAAAGAATACCACTGGAGTAGCTCATAGATCAAGCTAATCAATATACCCCTTTTATGATGTACCACTCTATCATGTGCGCTGTGTAGAGTACAGACTTTCGGATTCCTGGGATAAAATATATAAAAAGGAATAAGTGTATAGGGTCTCTGTGAATGGATAATTGCATGCTTTGGAATCTTCAAAAATGGTAGCTTAAGAAATAAATGGCCAATAAATGATAGGTTGGTGGCCTGTTTCTTTTTCATAATGGGTATGAATTCTCGAAATGGTGATATCCCTTTTTGATGTTCACGAGTTCCAATCAGTTCAACTCCAATAAGATAGGTTTTCCCATCATATTGTTCCATAAATTCCGCAAGATTTTTTAGATATGATATTATGCCACCAGATGAATCAACTGCTGGATCTTCTAACTCGACAAATATTACATCCATCTATTTCATTTAAATAGTTCAAAAATGTGTCTTAATATAACCTCGGTCGTATCATCCCAATCAAATTCTATACTATATCGTATCCTCTCTTCGACACCATTTTTAATATTACACTCTCTTATATAATCGACTTTTCCTAAGATCCCTTGGATATCATTCTCTATAAACATACATTTCATTTTGATGAGTTCTCTATTAACTGCCATACTCCTTTCGCCAGTATAGATAGCCGGTGTACCAAGCAAGCACGATTCTCGAGCCATTGTATCTCCTGCAGAAATAGTCAAGGAAGCATATTTAAGTAAGGAATAGATATCATCTACCGGTTCCTTAAGTACCTTACAGTATCTTTCAAATACATCAATAAGCGATTTTTCTTCAAGTGATAGAAGTATTGTGTAGCCTTTTCTTTTTAGCTCCTTTGCCAGGTTAGGAAATATATTTGTTAAATGACGATAATTCAGAGTACGTTTAACCTGCCTCATAAACAAATATTTTTCTCTCTCAAGGTTATAATAATCCAATATTCCCTTATCTGGCGTAAAATATTTAGGATGTAGATATGCCAGTTCCTTGAAACCACTATACGTGGAAACATTTCTTCCAAATATCCTCAGAGAAGCCGGTACTATAAGCTTTGTTGCAGTAGCTCTCGCCACGTAAATATCCAATCTATATAACTCATCATCCTCATATACCACGTAGGGTATTCCCTTTAACTTACATGCTATTCCAGCACCAATAGCCCCAAAAGATGTGCAGTAGTCTATTTCATTTTTACTCAGAAGGTATACCTGCCGGAGATACCTAAATGGCTCATTGATAGCTTTCTTATATAGATGGGAAACATGTCTGCCAATCGGATGTACGGGAAAGCCCTTTAGTTCTTTTGTTAGAATAGGCATGAGATTTCCCCTTAGCCGCGCCGATATAATAATATCGTAATGATCTTTTAATATCTTAACAGCATTTTTGAAAAAATTTACGTCAGCAATATGCAAGAACTGTATTAAAAGCCTCTTCTTATTTCCCATAATCTAAATCCTGTTTTTGCTACCACAAATTTCAATGGCTTATGAGTCTTTTGTAACCTCCCGTAATTTACGATCTTCCCGCCGAATCTCTTTTTGTAATTCCTTACTCCATATTTTCTACCTGGTCTGCCTGCCCCTCCAAAGTCAAACATCCTGTAGCCCTTTTCTTTACCCCATTTAAAAATCTCCCAGGGTATAATATCATTTGGATATTTAGTAAGATATTCTCTAAGACTCCCACCATACCAATCATACAGAATGTCTCGATATGCTAAAATATATCTGACGCCTACAATCTCATCATCATCCAATGCCACAAAATATACAACCATACCATGAGAGCTCAATATATCATTTGCTGCCGCAAACATGCTCGGATCAACGATTGGCAGCTTGGCATTTTTGTAAACCTCAAGGATAATTGAATAAGGCTTCTCAATGTCTCTAAGTTTTTCTAATACTTTAACTCGCAAGCCCCTTCTTGAAGCCCTCTTAATCTGCTTACGCCTGGTCGAATGGATTTCTCTCCACAATAAATCTATTGGTTTTGTGAGATCTATGAGTATATCCAGATGGTCTTCAAGTAAGTAACCCAGATTAGAAAAGATATCAGCAAACCCTTCCATATTGTACATGTTTCGAAATTGCGAGTATATAGCCCTTTTTCCTGCGATCTCGTCGTATGCATTTAAGATTAACTCAAATATATCTCTCTCATCATTAATAACCAGTGGTCCCCCCAAGATAATAGACCTTGCAGTCAGTTCACCCAAGATCCCTTTTGCTTCGCGCTGCACAACGGACAGCAAAACAGCCAAGACCTCACCGCTATTACTAATAACAGACAGAAAAAATGGCTGATAGTTCTTTGTTTTTAGATAAACCTCATACATCTCAGGTGTCTGGAAGATGTTACCTTTAGGATGTCTGTAAACAAAATCTGACCACTTCTGTCTGGCTATCTCTTGGACTATCCTCATTTCCTAATCTTGACTATAATCCCTTTAAATAAATTCTTTGTGTTTTGCAACATCAACTCCCTCAACCAGGGGGGGAATCTCTCAGTCCATCTATGGGGATGGATATTTATCATGACCTTATCAGGCAATCCATTACATAGCAGGGTATTAATAATCTCATCCGTGTTTCTGAAATCATAATCAAGATCTGTATCAACCTTATCCCTTATATTAAAGATCTTGCTATTCCAACACCTTCCGGTATCCGTAAGGTATAAGATTTCATTGAAATCTATATCTATGTAAGGTTCACCTAAAATACCAAAATCATGATAATCATAACGGTTCCACAGGTTAAGATTATCGTGGGGAGATAACGGGCTTCCGTGCATACAAATTGTCTTAACAGGATAGAACTCTCTAAGCATATTAAGATGGCCAGAGAACATCTCGATTGCTCTTTGGTAATTCCCTTTAGCCAAAGAGAGATCTTCATAATGATACCCAATCTCATGACCCATTTGCGCTATTCTATTAATCAATAGCTCATCGTAAGCGGATTTTACAATACGAAAGTAATAACTTGCCTTGACACTCAGTTTGCTTTCAACCTCAGCCATCTTAAGTGAGTATCGAGGATATCTATCTACGTCGTGTCTCAGAATTACAAATCTTGGTAGGTTATTTCCGCCTAAACAGTAATTGGAAAAGGTGATGAATTCATAGCCTTGATTTACAAAACTCCTATATAGGGCTCTGAAAACATCTATTGTAAAATCTCTCTCAGTTCTCATGCTGCAGTTGTTCTAACCAATATTTCAATGAAAATACTCTGGAAAAATAGTAATTATCTTCTATATTATGGTTTTTCTTGTAATGTTCATACAATCCGCCAGGGAAAATATCCGTCTTCTTCTTCATAAGTTCGATTTTGTGTGAAAAAACCCTATCTGTCCAGTGTTCGGAATCAAATGTGTCATTTTCTATCTTCTTATTGTAGATTTGTGTCCTCATATATCCAGGCAAAATCTTTAAATACGACAGGCGAGAGAGCAGAGCCTTGGGGGTATACCCCCTATCAGTAATTACAGACCCTAACTGAGGCTTATACCTGTCTATTACATTTGCATACAGTAGTTGCGCCCGTCTCCTTTTTATTGCACTCTTATTCAGCGCACCATTGTACATACCTGCGAACGGTGTTCTATACATTAAATTCACAAGGTCAAAATCGAAATAGGGGAAGCGAGTAGATACGTAGATCCTCTCTATCCTGATCTCTTGCATGAAATATTTACGAATCCCCTCACCTATGAAGAAAAAAAAGAATCTCGTTAGCCTGTCAATTCCTCTATAGGGATTAAAGTAATTTTCCCAAACATAATCTCTAATCTCATCATAGCATTCATCGAAAATTATAGGTTGGAAATAAAGACGCTTCCTCTCGCTTTCGAATATATATTTCAAGTCTTTATCAAAGTCTCTTCCCATAAAAAGCCTCTCGGAATTATCGTT
>CAZRTU010000011.1:0-16155 GCA_964603075.1 uncultured bacterium | reverse complement strand
TATGGATAAGAAGATTCTCATGACAATAATAAGAAAATATGATGGTGGACCTGTTGGACTTTCAACGCTTGCGGCATCAATAGGAGAAGAAGAAGATACAATATCTGAGGTATTTGAACCCTACCTCCTCCAAAAGGGTTTTATAAAGCGCACCTCTCGAGGTCGCGAGGCTACGATGCTCGCCTACCAGCACTTTGATGCAAAGAAGAAGGGTCAGGAAAAATTAGATTTTAGAGGGGAACAGACGAGTTAGATAATCAGGCAGGAAGATCTTCTGATCTCAATTCAAAGTATCTAAATCACCACAGTGGCATCCCTCTGGGGACCTGTGGATACTATACCTACCTTCGCTCCTGATATCTTTTCCACGAATTTCACAAAGCCCATGGCATTCCTGGATATTTCTTCACCGTTCTCTTTCCAGCCGGGGAGCGTCTCGTAAACTGGTTTTACTTTCTCCATATCAAATGGCGGATATTCAAGCGTTTCATCACCAAGAGAGTAATTTACGCATATCTTTATCGCGTCAAAATCTGACAGGACATCCAGCTTTGTAAGAGCAAGGGACGTCACCCCTGAAAGCCTGACAGCATACCTCAGGAGTACTCCATCGAGCCAACCACACCTGCGGGGTCTGTTTGTCGTCGCCCCGTATTCAGAGCCCTTCTCTCTTATAAGTTCTCCCAACCTGCCCTTTATCTCTGTAGGGAATGGACCAGCTCCCACTCTTGTTGTGTAAGCCTTTGTTACACCGATTATCCGGTCTATCTTTGTAGGTGGTATACCTGAACCCGTGCACGCACCAGAGGCAGTGGTGGAGGAGGATGTGACGTATGGATATGTACCGTAGTCTATGTCCAGGAGAGTTCCCTGTGCTCCCTCCAGTAGTACATTCTTTTGGGTCTTGACAGCACTCCATATTATAGGTTCGGTTTCACGTATGTATCCTCCGATCCTATCGCCGAATGAAAGCCATTCTCTTAGGTCGTCAGATATCCGAACGTCGAATTCCCTCTTCAGGTAGTTGCTCCTATCGTGAAACATCTTCTTTACCTTCTCCTTGAAGTTGGGCAGCAGAGAATCTCCAGCACGTATTCCACTTCTACCTATCTTATCTGAATATGTAGGTCCTATCCCTCTCTTGGTCGTCCCAATCTTTCTCTTCCTGTCCAGAAGTTCGTCCAGTGCCAGGTGCCAGGGCATTACAAGATGAGCCCGCGAACTTATGAAGAATCTCCCCCTGAGGTCTATTCCTATCTTTTTCAGTGCGTCGATTTCCGCATATAGACTGCCTGGTCGTATCACAACTCCCGGACCAATGATACACATACAATCTCCATTGAATATACCAGCAGGAATCAGGTGCAGGACAAGCCTACCTTGCGGCGATATGATTGTATGTCCGGCATTGTTGCCACCATTGTATCTTATCACCATGTGACAGTTTTTGGCAAGATAATCAACTACCTTGCCCTTTCCTTCATCGCCGAAGTGAGTTCCTATTACTGCAGTAATCATAAAATCCCCCTTCTGGTAAAGTCGAGACGAATTTTCCGGAAATATGACGAGACCATCTTTTAATTAGATACATAAAAAGGAACAATGATGGATTATTCTGCCTCGGTCTTCGAGAGAGAGTTTCCCGGTTCTGTAGTTTTAAGACCTTGAGTCGATGCCATTCTTGCGAGCAGAATTCCGCCCAGTATTACCTGTAGGTAATATGAGAAGAATCTCCAGAGCACGATAAATACCCCAATAAGGTGTTCGGGACAGAGAGACTTAAAAAGCAGGTAGCCTCCTCCTTCTGCTATCCCACTTGCACCGGGTGTGGGGGAGAAGAGAAGCAGATAAGTCAGGATGAACTGTGTTATCATGACCTGTCCGATTGGTGGGGAGAGTCCGAGTCCCTTTAATATAGGGTAAGGGATAAAAAAGAAGCAGAGTCTCGATGCGCATGCAACCATGAAGGCAAGCGGTAGTTTCCATCTACCAGTCGCAAAAAAGCTCCTTATGGTTGACTTCATATCGGATATCTCTTCGGTTACTCTAATGACAAATTTCTCGGCTCTTTCACTGCTTGTGAACCTGAGTAAGAAGGCTCTTGTCCTGTTGGTATTTAACGATGCCAGCATGAGAATTAAGACGACGGCTCCCACTCCCACAAAAAGATATCTTGCAACGTGTATAACAAAACCCTCTTTGAATATCGAGCTGTAATATAGATAAATTACAGGTAAAGCCAAAGGGAGCATTATAGAAAGGATTGCACTTCGCATAAGCATAAGACTCCCTGAGCTCCCTATAGAGAAGTTCTTCTCTTTGTAAAGGACATACATCTGGAGCGGAACACCACCGATACCGAAAGGAACCAGGGTAAGGAAAGCACCTCCAAGTATGAATTCCAAAGCACCCATGAACCTCATCCATCCGGCAACACACCATACCAAGATTCTGAGCCACAGGGTCTCGAGCCAGATATAAATAAGGACTGTAACCAGAGCCAGGAGTATGTATAAAGGATTTAACCTCTTAAGCGATGGAAGGGTGTCTTCTGTGACAGTGAATATCATAAGGAGGGTTATCGAGGCTACGGTGAGTATAAGAAAGATGCGCAACATCCTTTTTAAAAGCCTCATATCCAGTTTCTGCATTCACCCACCTCTAAGGTCAATCTTCTGGAATAGATAAAAGAGGATAACACCAATAAATGTAGTGTATAGACTGGAGGGAAGGATCTTGCTGTAGAATGTGTAGAAGGAAAGGTCCGCACCCGGGATGGCTATGATGAGGTCATGTATACAGGAGGTGACAAATAAAGTTACGACCTGGGAAAGGAGTTGTTTCTTATAAAGGTATTGACCTATAAATCCAAGCAGCCAACCAATGATAGTGTTTACCAGCGTATTGTATCCAAACCCTTTTATTGAATAAAGGTCAACAAATAGGCCTGTGCCGAAACCATACCACATAGCCCTTCTGCCATGAAAGAGCGCCACATAGCATATGAGTATGAGTATGATATTAGGGACTGCACTGCCAATGGATATAAATTTAATTACTGTACTCTGGATCAGACAGAAGAATACCGCAATGATGATGAAAACGAGATTTCGCATGAGCATTTGTATTAGAACTTATAATAGTTACCACCTCATCTGGGGAAAGGCTATCACCTCTTTAATGGATTTGGAATCGGTGAGGAGCATTATAATTCTGTCGAGCCCCAGACCAAGACCTCCAGTGGGGGGCATACCAATAGCGAGTGCTCGTAGGAAGTCCTCATCCAATATCTGCGCCTCTTTGTCACCACACTCTCTTAAGGACATCTGTTCTTTAAATCTTTCTTCCTGTTCAAGAGGATCATTTAGCTCGGAAAAGGCATTGCCGATTTCAATGCCTGCAATTACAGGCTCAAATCTCTCGACGAGATTTGGGTCTTCGTCTTTCTCTTTTGCAAGTGGAGATATGGATTTCGGGTAATCGATGATAAAGGTTGGTTGCTCTATCTTAGGCATCACCTTATCGCCAAACAAATTATCGATAAGCTTGTCTCTGAGGGTTTTTTGTCGGGGACTATTTTGAGAGGTATTGAACAGAGAGGGTTCCTGAATATCTAATTCCAGAGAAAGGGCAACCTCCCTTACCTCTTCGATGTCTGCGTCATAGAGTTCATACCCTGTATATTCTCTTATTGCATCGTAATAGGTAAGCCTTTTCCAGGGGGGAGTTAGATCCAGTTCCATACCCTGGTAGGTAATCTTGCAGCCGTCAAAGAGTTTTTTGACCACATAGAAAAACATCTGCTCAACGAGTTTTTGCATATCATTGTAGTCTCTGTATGCCTCATATAGTTCGAGCATGGTGAACTCTGGATTATGCAGCCTGTCCTGACCCTCGTTTCGGAAATCCTTGCTGATTTCATAGACCTTGTTGAAACCGCCGCAGATAAGCCTTTTGAGATAGAGTTCATCAGATATTCTGAGATAAAACTCTCTGTCAAGGGCACGATAGTATGTCTTGAATGGCTCAGCAAACGCACCTCCGTAGAGGGGCTGTAATATTGGTGTCTCTATCTCAAGAAAACCATTATCATCGAGAAATCTGCGTATGATAGAGATTATCTGTGACCTTATCTCTACTTTTCTCTTTGCCTGAGGGTTTGCAATGAAGTCTATGTATCTCTGTCGATATCTCAGTTCTTTATCCTGGAGTCCGTGCCATTTTTCGGGAAGTGGTGTTATCGATTTTGAGAGTAGAGTGAAGTCCTCTACAAGGATTGTAGGTTCTCCAGTCCTTGTAGTAAATGTCTTACCGGAGACCCCGATAATATCGCCAACATCGAGCAGTTGGAGAAGTGGATATTTATCCTTGAGCATGTCACTCTTGAAATAGATCTGTATACTGGTCTTACCGTCTGTTATATTTGCGAAGGAGGATTTACCGTGACCTCTGGATGCAATCATTCGACCAGCAGCAACTACATCCATCCCTTCTATGAAAGCCTCTCGTATCTCGCTTACTGTTTGGGTACTATGGAATCTATTTGGATAAGGGTCTATTCCCTTTTCTCTGAGGGTCCTGAGTTTGTCGATCCTTATCTTCTCGTGTTCAGAATTAAACATATCATTTAATGGAGGCAAGAAGAAAAAACGACACGAATTGGACTTCACTTAGCTTCGCCCTCTTTTTCTAATAGGGCTGTTCTTATTCCCTCATCAATATTTTCGATAAACGCAAATTCGAGTCCTTTTCTTTCCCTTTCTGGTATTAGTTTAATGTCCTTCTCATTCCATTTTGGGAGTATTACCTCTTCTATACCCGCTCTCTTGGCAGCAAGAACCTTTTCTTTAATGCCGCCTACAGGGAGAACCTTTCCCCTCAAGGTAATTTCACCTGTCATTGCGATTTTAGGATTGACTGGTCTCTCTGTAAAGAGGGAGACGAGCGCGGTTGCAATTGCTATACCCGCCGAAGGACCGTCCTTTGGTATAGCGCCTTCAGGTACATGTATATGTATATCGTAACTATCGAATATGGACTCGGGTATCTTGAGTTTCTTGGCTCGTGACCTCACATAGGAGAGGGCAGCCTTTGCGCTCTCCTGCATTACATCACCAACCTGTCCTGTAATAATGAGTTCTTTCTTTCCCCTCATCCTGATTGTCTCTATGAACATTATCTCACCACCCGCTTGGGTCCATGCAAGGGCAGTGGCGATACCTATCTCTCCCTTCATCTCAGCCAGCTCTTGGTAGAACTTTGTAGGGCCGAGCAGTTCTGAAAGGTTACCAGGAGATACTCTATACCTCTTCTTATCTCCACTTGCGATCCTCTTTGCGACCTTTCTTATGCATGTTGCAATCTGCCGTTCGAGATTTCGTACACCTGCCTCTCTTGTGTAATCGCCAATTATTTTTATAATTGCCCTATCTTCAAACTTTATATATCTTCTAGTAAGTCCGTTCTCTTTTATCTGTTTTGGTATGAGAAATTGTTTGGCAATGGCAAGCTTTTCTTCGGTAACGTATCCTGGAAGTTTAAGTACCTCCATTCTGTCGAGAAGTGCGGGTGGTATGGTGTCTGTGATATTTGCTGTTGTTATAAACATGGCCTTTGATAGGTCGAACTCAACGTCGAGATAGTGATCCATGAATTCATGGTTTTGTTCAGGATCGAGTACTTCAAGTAGCGCGGACGCTGGGTCGCCACGAAAGTCCATTCCTATCTTGTCAACTTCGTCGAGCATGATTATGGGGTTTCTGGAACCCGCCCTCCTGATACTCTGTATGATTCTTCCAGGAAGCGCACCAACATATGTCCTTCTGTGTCCCCTAATCTCAGCCTCATCTCTTATACCACCGAGAGAGAATCTCATGAATTTCCTTCCAAGAGCCCTCGCAATAGACATGCCAAGTGAGGTCTTGCCTACACCGGGAGGACCCACAAAGCACAATATAGGTCCTTTGGTGTCTGATTTTAGCTTTCTGACAGATAGATACTCAAGGATCCTTTCCTTTACATCCTCAAGATTATAGTGGTCTTTATCTAATATCTTCTCGGCTCTCTCAATGTCCATACGGTCTACTGTCTGCTTTGCCCACGGAAGGGTTACAAGCCAATCGAGATAGGTTCGGACAACGATATATTCGGCTGCCTGGGGGGGGATCATCCTTAGTCTGTCGAGTTCATGATGGGCAATCTTCTCGGCGTCCTTGGGCATTTTTGATTTCTTTATCTTTTGTGCCAGTTCCTCTATCTCTATGGTCTTTTCATCCTTCTCGCCAAGCTCCTTCTGTATAGCACGGAGTTGTTCTCTCAGATAATATTCTCTCTGGCTCTTTCCCATTTCGGTCTTGACCTCAGAACGTATCTTTTCTCCGAGTTTTAGGATTGAGAGTTCCTTGTCCAGGATTGGGAGGAGCTTCTTAAGCCTTAACTTTACATCCAAGGTCTCCAGTATGGTCTGTTTTTCCTCTACGTTCACATTCAACTGAGCTATAATAAAGTCAGCCAATCTACTGGCTGACTGGATATTGTTGAGCATTACGTTTATTTCATTGGGTAGATAGGGTGCTAGGTTTATTATGTTCTCGAACATTGAGGTGACCGATCTCATCAGTGCCTCTGTCTCGAGATCCTTGCTCTCTCTTTCTTTCAATATATCTACCTCTCCCTTGAGATATGGGTTGTCCTGGGTATACCTCTTTACTTTTATTCTCTCCAATCCCTGTACCAGTATTCTTACGCTTCCATCCGGAATGCGCAGGAATTTCAATATGAGCGCCGCTGAACCCATATCTTTTAGCTTACCTTCTTTGGTGGTTGTAAAACAACCTATTATCTTATCGCCAGATAGGGAGTCATCGATGAGTTTTTTTGATGACTTATCGGTTTTTTCTATAGGCACAAGAAGGTAAGGGAAAACAATGGTATCAGATGTGGAAAGCAACGGTATTACCTCTGGAATATTTTCTCTCATCTATCCCCCGGGTTTTCCTATATTCAATCTATAGTTATTACCTTGATTTTTTTGGGACACTTCTTCTTCAGGATGAGCTTGAATATGCCGTTGAATTGTCTCACCCTGATACGCCTCGTATCTATCTTCTGAGGCAGGGCAACATCTCTGGCAAATCTCCCCGACATAATTTCCACGCTGTGGTGGTTGGCATTCTTTTCTTCCTTAAGGGGATTTTCCCTCTTACCCCGGATTTGGATAATCCTGTCGTCTTCTATTATAATTTTGAGGTCCTCTTTTTTTACCCCAGCCAGTTCGAGAATGAGGTAAAAGGATCTGGTATCCTCATATAGGTCTATTCGTGGATACCACTCCCCACCGCTTCTGTGTTCAAGGTTGTATAGTGGATTGAAGTAAAAAGTCATAAAGACGAAGAGAGGTTAATAATACTCCACTCGAACTTTTAGGATTCTATTACAGGCAAACACATATTAGATTTATAGCAGTTGGATTATAACATAAAAGGCGGAAAAAGTCAAGAAAAAACTCCCCGGCAATTTAGTAGACCAGTGCATTATTGAGAGACATCACGGAATCTTCAAGGTAAGTTACGCAAAATTATATCCTTCCAACAGGCATAATATAAAGAGGAACCTCGAAATCAGGCATGTCCAGTATCTGCCTTACCTTATCATCATAGAAGGCACCGACTGCCACTGTACCCAGACCCAACGAGACTGCCTGGAGATATAGATTCTGGGCAGAGTGTCCTACCTCAATGTGAACGTATCTTATGCCTCTTTGCCCATATTTTCGAGTGGTTCTCTCATATACTGCAGCAAAGACTACCACCAAAGCCCCCTTTCTTACGAAGGTCTGGCCGAGCGCTGCATTGCATAGCTCATCTCTCATGTCGCCTTGGAATATTTTTAGCAATTCGTGTTTATCTGGTATGTACTTATAGACACCAGGAGGGAGATTCTCCACACTTCCCACGACAATGTAGACCTCAAGTGGATAGAGTGCACCTGCAGAGGGTGCTGTACGGAAGCCTCTTTTTTTATCACTTATTCCCTGGGCAGCCCAGAGAAGCTGCGATACCTCATCAAGAGTTAGTGGTTCGTCTCTGTAATTTCTAACAGACCTTCTTCGTTTGAGACACTCCTCAATGGAAATAGTGCCTTTAAGACTTGGTTCGTGTAGTTGGAAGGACTCATCGATGAGAAGACCGGATTCCTTGGGTTTCTCGTTAGTCCAAGAACCCCAATAGAAGAGGGTAAAGATAACTAATACAGAGAACAAAATTATAATAAGGATTGAGAGTCTCTTCATAAACCCCCTTTAGTGAATCAAGGAAATGCTAACATTGAGTCTTCTTTAGTGCCTCTATAATCAAAACCGGATCTCCTTCTCTGAAAGTGGTAAATTTGTAATCTCCAAATTCCTTTCTTGACTCGAAGCCGGTCTTGGAAAGGAGACCATGGATTCTATCTCTGTCAATTATTCCCGTAAGTGAACGCTCTACAATCCTTTCTTGCAGCTTCTCGGATTGATAAATCTCAAAGACAAGGACGGTCTCTCGGGTTCCTTTGTCCAGGAATCTTCCTCCCACGTAACGACGATACTCCATTTTGCCTTTTTTTACCACACCTGCCGGAGAGATGAGACTTTCTTTCATCAGCCCAACGAATACGTCGAATACAAGCACACCGTTACTTTTCAGGTATCTTCCAATAGTATAAAGGGATGATAGGCGTTCATTATCGTCCAGAGAATGGTCGAAGCTTCCGGATAGGAAAGCTGCCGGAAATCTTCTCTTGAGATCGAGTGAGGCTGCATTGTCTCCCGTAAGTTGGATCCTGTCTGAGAGTTCAGGTTCATCTAGTAGCTTTTTTTCAAATTCTCTTCTCATTGCAGGTGATGGCTCAACACAGAATAACCTGATTCCTCTTGAAGCGAGAGGTATTGCAATACGCCCTGTACCCGCACCAATATCAAGGATCACACCTGCATCATTTGCGTAGCTGAAGAAGAACTCGATATTCTCTTTGTCGTCAAATAGGTCATATAGATGGGCGGATTTTTCATATCCACTACGATATGCCATATCTACTCCTTCGGATGAAAAAAGGGGATTTCCAAGGTGATAGTCCATCACTAGAGGTAAGTTCTTAGGTTTCATCAGGGCATACCTCATTCACTTTGGCTTATTAGGTTTACCCTTTCTCTCAATCCAGTCTTGATAGAATCTCTGGGTTGGATATGCAAAGTCTATATCAGGATACTTCTTGAATTCTCTTAAGATATCTTCCCAGATTGCCTGTGCTGTACCGCGACGCCGACGGGGTTCACAGAGGTAACGGACCGTCAGCAGAACCCCGCTCTCCCTTACACTCGTGTAGACGGTTGGGGTCAGCTTTGTATAGAATATCAGAAACTTCCTTGCAGCCTCTTTTACTCTTCTTTCTGCTTCGGTGCTCAGGGATTCTGCGTGTTTTCTTGCTATATCCAACAGGATGCCTTTTGCCTCTTCCCAGTTGCTTTCAAAGGTTATCAACACGGCTATCTCATTCCAGATGTATTTGAATCCTTTTCCGTAATTCGCCAGTGCTTCGCTAAAGACCTTACTGTTTGGTATATGGATAATTCTACCCGTGCTTTGGTCCGCGTCCACCCAATTACCGATCTCCATAAGTGTGAACTCAAATACCCGGGTGTCAATCACATCTCCCGCATTCTCACCTATCTGTATTCTATCTCCGACCTCCAATGGACGCCTCGCCAAGATGAAAACCCAGGCAGCGAGGTTAGCCACAAGGTCTCTTAGAGCAATAGCAAGACCAGCGGACAGTAGACCAAGGAAGGTAACGACTGATTGGAAGTGTCTAAACCAGAGGAGACCTATTATTATAAATCCTATAAAAAAGGATATGTAACTGGAGGTCTTTCTCGATCGATAGCGGGTATGTACGTCATCGGTTCGCCTCGTAATCAGTTTTATTACCAGACGATGGAGGAGCCAGAGGATTAGTATAATAATGAGTGATGCGAGAACCTTGTATAGTAGATCAGGTCTGACTGCCATTGCTGTCTGAAACCAATCTATTATTTTATCCATAATATTTATTTAATGGGATCACCTATGAAAAAGTTGCGTATCCCTAATTTAATGGAGTCATATCCACTTCTTTTTTCTGAAGTAATAGAGCATTGCTAATGTTGCAAGTAGCATAACTCCCAGAGTCATAAAATAGCCCGCTCTCCACTCGAGTTCGGGCATGAATCTAAAGTTCATACCGTATACTCCTGCCACGAAACTGAGTGGTATAAAGATGGTGGCTATTATCGTAAGGACCTTCATCACCTCATTCATCCTATTACTGAGGCTTGAAAGGTAGATATCGAGCATGCCCGAGACCATATCTCTGAAAGTTTCTATTGTATCGATCACCTGTATTGTGTGGTCGTAGAGATCTCTGAGATATATCCTTGTAGACTCGTGAATAAGCGTTGATTCTCCTCTTTCCAGGATACTAATTACCTCTCTCAATGGCCAGACCGACTTACGTAGAAATATCATTTTCCTTTTAAGTCTATGGATTATCTGTAAGATTGTCGGTGTAGGACTTTTTACTAATTCCTCTTCTGTATCCTCAATCTTTTCTCCTATTTTTTCCAAGACCACAAAATAATTATCAACTATTGCATCTATTAAAGAATAAGCAAGATAATCGCTTCCTGTCTTCCTTATTCTACCTTTGCTATTTCTAATTCTTTCTCTAATTGTAGTGAAAACATCTCCCTCTCTCTCCTGGAAAGAGATGACGAAGTTTTTACCGAGAATTATACTTACCTGCTCAACGATAATTTCGTTCTCGGTTATATCATGATAAAGCATCTTTAATATGGTGTAAAGGTAATCACCGAAATCCTCCATCTTCGGTCGCTGGTCGGTATTTAGTATATCTTCGAGTAAGAGAGGGTGTAATTTGAAGTATCTTCCTATCGCTTCCAATATCTCGATTTGATGAAGACCATCTATGTTTATCCAGGTTACGGTTGGTGTGTCTTTAAAAGGGAAACATTCCTCGATGGTCTTTGCCTCCTTCTCTTGAAAGTGCGTTTCGTCGTAGTCGATTATCGTGATCTTTACCTTTTCGGTCTTCTTCTCTCCAATGTGTATCAGAGTACCGGGAGGAAGACCTACCGTTTTTGATACTTTTTTGGTAAACCTGTGCATAAGAACACCTCCTTATTTTCAAGAAGACACAAGATTTTTTTATTCCTTGCCTTTCTATTCATATAAGGCTGGAAATGTTATAATCTTAGGTACTTAACTTCTGTAGTTAACCTGTATATTCGTCGGTATCAGGTAATTATAATGAGATTTAGAGTAAAAGTCAAGGATTTTTTTCACCTCAACTTTATGACCTTTATTTTCTGGTCACTGCTGTTCTTGATGAAATAAATACCCGATGGAATTTCTCTGTCTCTCTCATCTGTTCCATCCCAGTTAATAGAATAACTACCGACTGGTCTTGGTGAATCTAAAAGCATTCGCACAAGATTTCCAGATAAGTCATATATACTTAAAGAGACATGGAAATAGTTGGATACAAGGTAAAAAATGGTGGTCTTTGAGGTAAATGGATTAGGAAAGATTCTATAAGTCGGATTTGCTTCCGATAAAGGATGTTTAGTATCATAAATCCCGATTATCTCCTCTGTGATGGTTATTATTGTATCTCCCTCCAGACAGACGAGACTTTGCGAGATTCCACTCGGCCATTTTACTGAAATGGTGTCGACGCTTGGAAATGAACCCAAACCAAACTCCAGTGGCAGACTGTTCTGTGAAGCAAATCCAGAACCACCACTAACTTCTCGAGTCATACTCAGCGATTCAACTTTGACTACTAATCTTGCTCCTATACCCGAGCTATTACTTATGGTACCTTTGATTTTTACAATCAGCCAGTGGTTTGGGCCGCATTCGTTCCTATACAATTTATTCAATTGATAGTCATGATTTGCAATGAAAAGATCTAAATCCCCATCATTGTCATAGTCTCCCCAGACACAGCCTCTGGAGTTAGCCGGATTGGTTATACCGACCTGGCTGGTAACATCTGTAAAAGTGCCCTCGCAGTTGTTCATGTAAAGATTATCTTCACCAGCGTGGTTTGCAACATAGAGATCAAGCCATCCATCGTTATTATAATCAGCCCAGGAAACACCTTCCCCGTTTCCTACTGGATCAACCATGCCACAGGTTTCTGCGATATCAGTAAACGTACCGTCACCATTATTTCTATAGAATCTGTTTGGACCTGGTCTATTAGAAACGAAGAGATCTAAGTCGCCGTCATTGTCGAAATCTGCCCACGCACAGCCCACACCATCCCCTGAATCATCAACACCTGCACTTTGAGCAACGTCAATGAGGTGACCGCTGCCACTGTTTTTATATAGGACATTGGATTGCCCCAGATTGACCACATATAGATCTAGGTATCCATCACCGTCATAATCTCCCCAGGCTGCACCCACACTACATCTCTGGTGCGTTGGATTCAACGAATCGGTAACTTCCGTAAAGATCGTCTGAGCGGGTGCACATTCAGGAGAAAGGATCAATAGATATAAAAACACGTTTGGCTTAAGGTATATCTCTTTAATTGGCATCCCACCTCTCATAGGTATACAATTCCCAAAGTTATATTGGTCATGTATTGGATTTTTAGAAGTGGTTTGAGACTGTAAATAACTTTAAGATATTTTAGAAACATTTTATAGAAATCAAATGCATATCCATTGCCTAAATTTGCCTGTCTCAGGATCACCCTTTTTCCGATTAAGTAGGCTTTTTTCATGGTGATTCCTTTATGCATAATAGGATGGTTACTATCTTTTTGGGATCTATAGATAAGGATGCTTTACCGCCAGAGACTATTAACTCTCTTATTATATCCTCATTCAGGTCTACCAGATAGGTCGTTTTGGGAGACCTGAAAAACCTGACCGTGCAGTCTTTTGTCTCTTCTGTTGGGTTGAAGATCCTTAGGATTATCCCGTCTTTGTCTTCCGCCAACTTAAGACTCGAGATGAAGATCCCTTCAGGGTGTAACTCCAGAAAACTGAATCTATCAGGAAGAATGCCGTTGCGAGGTTTACCGTTGTAAAGAGACTTGAGCCCAACCGAATATTCCAGCGACTCACGCAGTATATCTTCTCCTCGCAGCCTGTCAGAGTGGGGTATGATAGCGTATCTGAATCTATGCGTTCCCATGCACTGTGCATCAGGTGTTGATATCGGGAATCCTGCGTGTCCCTTTCTTGTCTGGAGGTCGTCTCTGGATAGGTCGCCCACACAACGAAGAAGCGTTAGTGCGATGGTGGATTTATCGATTATCTCTCCCTCCTTCAGACCATCTGTCAATAAAGCCAACCCTCTCTTCCCTAGGCAGAGATCTATGAGATGGTCTACAGGAAATGTCCCAGAAGGCATTTCAACCCACCCCTCTCTTGAAAGAGGATGTTCTGTCTTCCTCTCTATCATATCGAATTTTGAGCCTGTCAGGCAAGAGGATACCTCTATACCGATTGGAAATACCACCCTCAGCCTGTGATTTTTTGCCCTATTAATAACCGTGGTTTCGAACTCCACCCTTTTTGTGTGATTGGAGAGTTCTATTGTGGTCTCTATATCCAGATTGAAGGTCTTTCTGCTCCTCTGCATACTCTTGTTCAGCCCCCCTGGAACAGGAAATCTTTTCCTTATCCTGAAGCGGACATAGGGTGGTGAGATCTCCTTTTTTATCTCTGCATCGGTTTTCAGGGTATTTAGATGTAGATTGTCCAGTGTAGGTGAATAGTTATACTCATCTCCTCTATCGCCAGCGTCCTCAAAATAGTTGAGATTTTGATAAACCTCGCCTGTGTTTTTATCTTTTAATGTTAGGGTGCCGTTTTCTTCAATTGTTATCCTTAAATTCTCATTCTCCACCCACTTTTCACCTGATTTTAATCTGCTGTGTGAATCTGGTTTCCCTGCCCTTATGAAATAGGTTCTATAACCGATTGGAGGGACCTCTTCCGCTCTGAACCCCAACCTTGTCATGTTTATCTTCTCTAAGTGGGTAGACGGTACAGGCACAATCACATCTTTTGGCGCCATCTCTTTGATCTCATATGGTATGATCTCCTTTCCATCCGTCAAAACAAACTCCTCGCTGTTTGGTGTTTCTATTACACTCTCAACAGAATTACTAACCTCCCAGCATAGAGGATTGAAGACCGCGATAGAGCCTTCAGGCAGTAACATGTTTTTTGTAATGAACTCAAGGTTTTCTGAGAGCAGGCTACTACATATCTCTTCGATCCACTCGAACCTCCTCTCCATGTCAAGGTGGACACTGTCTACACTGCAGCCGCAGATTGAGTCATGGGCGTGGTTCTGGAGGAGGTATTTCCAAGCCATCCCTATCTCCTCCATTCTGTAGTTGCCTCCAAGAGTATGGGCAATTGTTGAAAAGGGTTCAGTCCATCTCTCGAGGAGGTTCTGTATATGTTCATTCTTCTGCTTCAAGTAGACTCGGGAGGAAAGGACCCCGGAGAGTATGGGAGAAGACTCCAACCCTCCTCTCTGTTCACCGTATAGGACATTTATATCTCTGGTCTCCTCCTTTAGGTATTTTATATAGTCCTCGAGACTGGACATAATGATCCGGACATCGGAGAGCGACTTATTTAGCTCCTTGATGGTGTCTGGTATACCATGATCAGGAAATGCATGGTCGCTTCCATACATATAGAGGAGGTGGTGGCTCAGAGTCCTGAGTTTCTCTTCCTCCATAAAATCACGAATCCCCTCTTTCGTAAGCGGATTGAAAAAGCCTTTGGAGTATCCCAATCTCGGGTCCAATCTCAAGAGAAAAACCTCTGAACCGTCTGGTCCCTGCAGTGTATACTCTGCCCTTTTTTCATCTATCCCTCTCCACAAAACAGCAGATTTTATACCGAACCCCTCAAGGATCTGAGGTAGCTGTGATATATGTCCAAACATATCCGGCAGGTAACCTATCTTCATTACCCCGCCAAAGCCCTGTGCAATCCTGTATCCAAGTATGAGATTTCGGATTATCGACTCACCACTTACAAGAAACTCATCGGGGAGTGTATACCATGGTCCAGCCACAATCCTCCCCTCTCTTATAAATCTCTTTAATTTTTCTTCTTGATTCGGCTTTACCTCGAGATAGTCAAGAAGTGGGACAGTCTGACCGTCCAAGGTAAAAGACCTGAACCTCGGTTCTTTTTCAATAATCGAAAGCAGACTGTCCATCATGCGCACCAACCTCAACCTCATCACCTCATAGGGGAGGTACCACTCCCTGTCCCAGTGGCTATGGGCAACCAGATGAACTGTGTATTTCTCCATCTTTTCTTTTGACCCCTTCAGAAATCCAGTGCTCGAATGAACTCTTCCTGAAAGTCGGCTCTTGACATGAGTTCTATATACCCCACCTCCTTTGAGATGCGTTCTGCTTCATCTCTTTTTTTATCCGATAGCAGCGCGAGCCTTGCGCCTTGCAGAGCCGCGTTTCCTACAAAGGTTATCTTGCCTTTTAATTCTTGAGGTAGGAGTCCTATCTCCAGCAGACTCTCCGTCCTGAGGTAATTACCAAATGCACCCGCAATGAAGACTCTTTGTATTTCACTTTTTTTGAAGCTGGGTTGTTTTTTTATAAGCTCAATTCCTGCTCTTATGGCAGCCTTTGCCAGTTGAAGTTGTCTTATGTCTCTTTGGGTGATGTATACCCCGTCATTGAGAGGGAAGGCAGTACCTTCGGTATGTGTTGTCTCCTGGATCACCTTTATCCTTCCCTTCCTATCCATTATGCCGATTTTGAGAAGAAAAGCAAGGGTATCCAGCAGACCGGAGCCGCAGATTCCTTCGGGTTTCACATTCCCTATGACACCCAATATGGGTTTGCCATCCACCTCTTTTACACTCTCAACTGCACCTTCTATCGCTGGCATGCCACATGCTATGTCGACTCCTTCAAATGCGGGTCCAGCCGCACAGGAAACGGCAACTGCCTCTCCCTTTGAACCGATTACGATCTCGCCATTTGTACCTATGTCTATAAGAAGAGATACATTCTTCGATCTGAGCACCCCGCAGGCAAGGATAG
>CAZRTU010000010.1:0-17080 GCA_964603075.1 uncultured bacterium | reverse complement strand
ACAGTACATTCGTTCCTTTGGCTCTCGTTAACTCCCTCGTTGACTCAGAACTTGCGCTTATATATGCTCACGAAGGGTATTCTCTCTCTCCAATCTTCGAATACAGTGAAGATTACTCTCAGTATGTCCCAAGGGGACACTACACTGATTCTGACTCACTTGAGAGATACTTCAGGGCGATGATGTGGTATGGAAGAATTACATTTATGGTAGAACCTCCTCTTCTAATGCCGGAATACGACATCAGGAAATCCACCCGAATGGCAATACTTCTTTTATATGCCTTTGCTAACACAGAGGTCGATGACGAATCTGCCATCTCTGTATGGGAGAGGATTTATGTGCCTACCGTCTTTTTTGTTGGGAGAACTGATGACATAAATATCTATCAATATCTGGATATTATTGAAGAAGTCTATGGTGAAGATTTTGTGTCACAGACGCCAGACTATTTCGCAAGTGAGATTCTTTTGAATGAATTTATAACCGAAGCCAGTACACTGCCTGGTCCAGAAATCATAACCTACACTGCAGGTAAGGGTTTCAGGCTTATGGGACAAAGATATATACCTGATTCATACGTACTCGGACAGCTTGTCTATGCAAATATACCAGGCAGGATATTCCCGAAGGGCCTGGATGTTATGTCTGTATTGGGTTCAGATAGGGCTTTTTGGATCCTCGACCAGATATACCACGAAACGGAGTATGCGGGATACGAAGATAAAATGGATTCACTCAAGGTTGAATTTGCAGCACTACCTGATGCCACATGGGCTCAAAACCTCTACTGGAACTGGCTTTACTCTCTTATGCCCCTCCTGTTCCCAAAAGGGGATGGATATCCTATATTCATGCAGAATGACGGCTGGCTGGATAAGGAACTCTTTACATCACTCGGCTCTTGGGCAGAACTCAGGCACGATACCATACTCTATGCAAAACAGAGTGTAACATTGGAGAGCTTTCCTCCATCACCTCCACAGACGCCTGGTTATGTAGAGCCTAACCCACATCTATATGCACGACTTGCTTCGCTTGCAGAGTATATGAAAAACGGGCTTGCTGACCTCGGTCTCTTATTTTTTGAACACGGAGAAAGACTTACGTTGTTGAAGAATCTTCTCCTTCGCCTTAAGACCTTAAGCGAGATGGAGCTCGAAAATATATCGCTTGCAGATGAGGATTATGAGTTTATAAACTCGATAGGAGGATTACTGCAGAATCTTGTGACCTTTGAGGGTGAGTATAGTGAGGGATCTTCAGGTACCCCGAGTTTTGATTCCGATGACCAGATGCCAGTAATAGCCGATGTCCATACTGATAGGAACTCAATGTGCTGTCTTGAAGAAGGGGTTGGCTATCCACTTTATATCCATGCAATAGTTCCAGTAGACGGGTATTTATTCATTACAAGAGGTGCCTGTTTCTCATACTTTGAGTTTACACAGCCCATAAGTGACAGATTAACAGACGAGGCATGGCAGACAATGCTTCAAGAGGATGCACCCCCACTTCCGGTATGGGTCAGCAGTTTTGTAGATTCATCATTAGATTGCACTGTTACTACACCCGAGCACTTCTGGGGAAGTGGTGGTCTGCTCACAAAAGTAGAAGAAGTTCATATAGATTATACTCTTATAATCTCGACACCAAATCCAGCCAGACTACCTTTTGAGATTTCTTATTCTATTCCACATGGATCCTTTGTTACACTCGAAATGTATGATATACTGGGTAGGAAAGTAAGGACACTCTTCAATGGATGGATTGATAGAGGATTACATACAACTACTTTTAACAAAAATATTCCGGAAGGTATTTACTTTCTAAGGCTCGATGTCGATGGTTCTCGAATAACAAAGAAAATAATCATACTGAGATAGTATCATATGACCCCACATAGAGGATAAAACTTAAAAGAATTCCTCTACAGACAAGAGTTCCTCTATAGGTATTCCTATCTTATCTTTGTGAAACCTCTTCCTGATTATACCATCGTTAAGATAGTTGTTTAAGGAGATTAATATAAGTGCCTGGTCGAGGCAAAGGTATATCCTGGCAACCTCTCCAGTAAAGGGATCCACTGAATCATAAAACCCATAATCGCCGTAGATATCGTATGATAAGAGATTCTTTATATTTTCAATAACCGCTTCTGGTAAGAATTCGATTGCAATAATAGAGGCATAGGGTGTGACTATTCCGTCAGGATATCCGTCGTCCTTCTCCCCAATAAGTGAAACTCCATATTCCCTGTATTTGTAATCAGGTGCACAACAGGGAGACATCCCCCACACGGGATAACCTTTCTCGTTCAAACAGTAATCGAGATGAACAAAGGCAGCGAGAGAGTCGTTAATACCAAGGCTTCCATTTGCATAGTTTTCTTCATCTACAAACAGCGCAGGTGAAAGGAATTCAAAAAGACTGCCTCCCCAACTCGGCACTATCTTTATATCTTTATATTTTAGATAACCCTCAAATACGCTTGCCCCATGGTAGGTCTTGAAACTACCCTCTATTCCGCTGTCTGCCAGAACCCTCTCCATCCTGAAGTAGTGCTCTCCCGACACATCTCCCTTCCCTATAGCGACATAGCTCGCTATCCTTGATTCTGTGCAAAGCAACCCATAGTGATATGGTGAATAGCCTCCTCCCCCGACCCCATAGCCGTGTCTCAAGTGACCCACGCCCTCATCGTAGAAGAACGAGAAATCTTGAAGGTCTATCATTTCAGAGCATAAATCATACATCTCCGGGTAGGTCTGGCGCGTAATTACAAGCGCCATTGTAAACCAGGCACAATCCAGAACTGATATGAAATCTACAGAATGCCTCAGGGGATCAAAATCGTACCAGTTATACAGCCATCCATCGTATTTCTCCATCGCACGGACGGTGTTTAGTGTCTTATTTATTCTCCCAATCGCCTCTTCCTTTGCGATAAAGCCCATATCATGAGCCGAAATCACTGAGAGAATATACATCCCGATGTTGGTTGGGGATGTGTATCTTCCAATCTCCATCTCGGGTAAAATTCTCACGTTATCAGGTGGAAGACCCGTTTTCCCATCAACGAAATCTCGGAAATACCCCCATGTGTCGTTAGCAATTTGTACGAGCAATTCTTCGGTATCTTCCTCTCTCCCCGAGAGTATTAAGGGACCTTTTTGAAATCCGATAGAATCGCTGCTGTGGAATAAGAATAATATAAGAAATAATAATATCCTATACATAGACTCTTATTATGGTCATGGACAGGTAGAAGACCTGTCCATAAGAGGATGTTAGTCCTATGTTAGCATGATACTATCTTACCAAAACCATCTTAACCGTCTCGTCCATCTTCCCATCTTCCAGTCTGCAGAAATAGACACCCTTGGAGACCTCCTTGCCTTGACTGTCTCTCCCATCCCACTCCAGGTTATGTATGCCCTTATCCATTGTACCACTCGCCAACGTCCTTACCAATCTACCGCAGACATCGTAGATTGAAATCCTGACATCGCTCTTCTTAGGCACTCCAAACATAACATTGGTTTTATCCTGGAACGGATTGGGATAACATCTTAGTGGTGTAACATCTGCTATCTGGGTCTCCTCGACACCTGTGAAGCCGGCAAGTTGTAAGGCGGTGATAATCTCGTCATTCTGCATGAATTTTTCCCAGATCAATCCGCACAGGTGGTTCTCTATCATAATAACGATGGGACCCTCATCGATACCTATGTAATCCTCATCATACCAATCTGGGTCGATGCTTAAGTTGAATGCGTCCTTGAATCCATATACTCCAAATAGATCGCTCCTGTAGTTATCGTACATATACCTTAGCGTCTGATAGGAGTATCCGGGTGTAAATGGGGTGGAACCCGCTGCCGCTGTTGGGGCAATAGTCCCGTCATCGAACTGGAATGGTCCCCTTGCCTGATAGAAGTAAGGCGGAGGACCGTCACAGGCAGTAAGTCCCCAGAGGTTTCCGCCGTATCCTTCAAAGCCGTCAGGGTTGTCTATGCAGTACTCCCTGTTTATGAGGGTGGCATTAACAGAGTTATCAAAGTAATTTGTATGTGAATCCCTCCATTCCCTGAAATCGACCCAGCAGTGGGTGTATTGATAGGTGAATAGAGAAGCGGATGCGCTGACCACTTCCAGGAGAATACCATAGAATGTCTGAGGTCCCTGATAGGTAGCTGCCCAGCCGAGCTCAAAGCATTCTGGAGGTATGGGATGTGTGGGTGAACCTATTGCAAGTATATATGCTATCATCGCCTCATTGTACCCCTGAAGTCTCATTCCAAGACCGCTGAAACCATAGTTAGGAGACCAGTGCCAACTCATTGTGTAGAGTGTATCACCCTCGTCATTCTGCAACATCCAATCCCATTCAGCGTTTTCATACAGCTCGGTGACTGTCTGCCTTATCGCAGTCTCAACCGAGTCCGTTCCGTCAAAGTACTCTCTGCAGGTGAGCGCACCAGCCATAAAATATGAGGTCTCGACTACGTCTGCACCATCATCAGTCGGGCTAAAGGGTTCCACCTCTCCAGTCTCTTTATCTATCCAGTGGCTGTACAGACCGTGGAAATTCGGTACTACATCCCTGTAAAACCTTAAGACAGTCAACACCCTCCTTGCTCCTTCTTCTCGGGGTATCCACCCTCTCTCACAGGCTGCGCATACTGCAGTCAGGCCGAACCCGGTCCCTCCTGTAGCACCTGTTATGGTATCTGTCATCCTCTCCTGCATCACCCCACTATTTGTGCCTGCACACTCCCAGAAGTAGAAGAATGCCTTCCCGGCTACCATTTCAAGAAATTCCTCAGGGGTAAACGAAACAGGATTTGCCTGCATTGTATCTGAGCCATCGCTCTCGTTACAAGATTCATCTAATGCTGTCACATAATACCAGTATGTACTCCCATTAACCACAGAATCATCCACGTAGTAGCTATTTGAAACCACAGCGGGATTTATAATCGTATACCCACTTCCCTGCGAAACACTCCGATAGACATTATAGCCAAGAATGTCCAATTCCGAGTTATCATTCCAATCGAGAATGACCCTGCTGTCAAGATCTTCTAAAGCAAGACCTGTAGGAGGTGATGGAGCCGTGATGTCTTCCTCTGGAGTTGCGGGTACCTCATCTGAATTCTCGCTCTCGTTACCTCTTGCATCTATTGCACAAACAACATAGTAGTAAGTCTGTCCATTTGTAAGTCCCGTATCTTTATAATTCGACCGGGATATTATACTCGGGTTTATTCTCAGATAAGGTCCTCCTGAAGTAAGAGAACGGTATACTGTATATCCCATAAGGTCATCCTCTGTATTGTCATCCCAATCAAGGTAGACACGCTCATCACCGCCGAGTGCCAAAAGACCCGTAGGAGGTTCGGGAGGAATTGAGTCGACATCGCCCCATACTACCCTTATCTCATCGACCCATATAGTATGAAGGCTGTCATCGTCAATGTTCTGGTTGAACCTAACGGTTTTCATCTTGTCGAGATCGAAGTCACCATAGGGCTCGAACGCAGACAGCGGCATAACTACCCTCTGCCATGTAAGCGTATCGCCATCGATGCCGCCGAAGTAATCTGACATATTAGCGAGCGAAGAGCTCTGGTTATCTGTGTCCTCCAATCCGAGCTCAGGCAGCAAGGTGTCGGCAAGTTCCATAGGACCATTTATGAAGAACAGCAGATTGCTGTAGCCTGTTATATCTTGAGGCTCCCATCCCGGAGCGGCAATAAAAATCCTCCAGTGCCCACCTGGAGCTGAGCGCCACTCTACGATACCAGAATGCTCTCCAACGTAACTGTGAGTGCTGTCTATTGGTAGCTTGTCGCCTATCATATATAGGTAACTCCCCCCCTCAAACATTCCCCAGGACGCATCGTAGAAATTCCATCCAACTATATCGTCTTCTGTGAATATCACTACATCCGGCTCCCTCTCTGCCATTCCGCCGAAGAGAAGGAACGGTAAAGAAAGCAGCACTAAAACAAAGATACGTCTCATAGACCCTCCCCGTATAATCAAATATACTGCCAAAAGTCTAATCCCCAGATCCTCCTTCTTATTTTTTTAACAGAACCCTTAAGAGATTTCCTGCCTGACGGCGGACAGGAAAGAGGTATTTTCAAAGATATTCAGCAAGCACCAGTTTGCCAAAAAGCATAAATCGATTTATCTCTGACCCATAACTACTCGGACCCTGTGTTCCTTACCATCAGCAAAGGGGGATATGACATTACCCTCTACTCTCTTCCCGTCTACGGTTATCTCTTTGACACCCCTATTTTGGTGCTCTGGATTCTTTACCTCTATCTCGTAGATGGCTCCTCTGAAAGGTCTCTTTATCCTGAACCCCTTCCATTCCTTGGGCATACATGGATCTACAATTAAACCCTCATAAGTCGGGCGGATGCCCAGCATCCATTCGGTCACTATCTTAAATAACCATGCAGCTGAACCAGTATACCAGGACCAGCTACCCCTGCCAAATATGGGTGAATCTGGACCATAGACGTCTCCGGGAAGCACGTACGGTTCACACTTGTAGTGATCAGGCTCTCTTGATAGAACTATAGGGGAAAGTTTTCTGAAAATCTTGTATGCCTTATCTCCTCTGCCGATCATACACTCTGCAATTATAGTCCAGGTTGCAGCGTGGGTATACCTTCCTCCGTTCTCACGCACTCCTGGAGGGTATCTTGTGAGATATCCGATCTCTTCGTCGGGAGAGGAATATGCTGGATATAATAGGAGTGGTCCATATTCTCTATCAAGGAATTCCTCGACGGAATCCATCACCTCCCTTGCCCTATCCCCATCTGCGATTCTATTTATCACCGCCCATGTCTGGGCATTTAAGAATATTTTTCCCTCTTTACACCTACTGCTGCCCACTGGAGAACCATCGTCCTTCGTTCCCCTGATGTACCATCTGCCATCCCAGGCGTATCGATTTATGTTCTTCTTTATCTCCTCCGCCTTCTTTCTGTAAAATTCTCCGAGACCAACATCCCGTCGTTCAGCCACCTCGGCAAAATCCATTAGTATGCCATACAGGAAGTGGGCAAGCCATACCGACTCACCCCTCATCTTCCTGCCCATACCGTTCATCCCGTCGTTCCAGTCCCCCTCCCCAATCAGGGGAAGACCCCTGGTGCTCATCCTCTCAAGCACCCTGTTTATAGCCTTTCTACAGTGCTCGTATATCGACTCTTCTCTATCACTGTCTACATAAGCCTCCTTCTCATCCAATGTGGAGAAATTACCTGTCTCCTTTAGATAATTTATAACGACGTAAGGCAACCACAAAAGGTCGTCCGTCATATTGGTCCTCATTCCAAATTCACATATATCGTGCCACCAGTGGTATACGGTACCATCGTAGAATTGGTGACGTGAATGAAGCAGTATCTGGTTTTTCGTCATCTCTGGTCTTATAGGTAAGAACACCTGACTGTCCTGGAGCTGGTCTCTAAAACCATATCCACCCGACTGCTGGTAATAGGCTGCTCTTGCCCAGAGTCTACCAGATATCGCCTGATATTTCAACCAGATGTTCGTAAGGATGTCATGTGACTCATCGGGTGTCTCAACCCACACTTTATCTAAAAGAGAACGCCAGAAATTCTTTGTCTCTAAAAAGGCGTCCTCAAAATTCTTCTTCTCCTTATACTCGTTGATAAGCGATACGGTATCTTCTCTTCTTTGGGTAACTCCGAGCGTGAAGAAGATTGTCTCCTCCTCTCCGGGTTTTAGTTCTATATCGGTACCCAGGCTTGCTATCGGATCTACATACCCGCCCTGACTCTTGCCCAGGACATTCTTCTCTATCGCCAGGGGATTTCTCTCGGAACGATATAAGCCGAGAAAAGATTCCCGGTCACTCTCAAAAGAGCTGCTTCTCTTACTGATAGAATGAAACGCTACCTGGTCCCAGGAGGCATTTCTCTCCTTACCAGGGATGTCCCAAAGCCTCGAGGTGGCAAAGATGGCATCGAGCTCAGGGTCGTAGGATGTCTCAATGAAGAGCTTGTGGTACTCCTTGTGAGTATCCTGAGGAGGTCCGAGACTCCATTCCAGATATGAGAAAACAGACAGTCTCCTTACTCTCTTGGAGAGATTTATGACCCTCAGCCTCCAGAGCTCAAGAGGGCTCTCTGGTGGGATAAATAAAAGAAGTTCCGTATCTATTCTGCTGTTCCTTGAGCTTATTAAGGTATAGCCTATGCCATGACGGCACTCATATCTCTGAGGCTTTCTACATACAGGTTTATATGTTACAGACCACACCTTACCTGTATCTGCATCCCTTATATATATAAATTTCCCAAACTCGTCCTTAAGCAGGTCCTCTCTCCATGCTGTGAGGGCGTTAAGGTTAGAGTCCTTATACCAGCTGTAACCACCACCTGTCTGTGATATCATCAGCGAATATTCTCCGTTTGATATCACATTGATCCAGGGTCTCGGCGTATCTGGTCTCTCTATTATATATTCCCTGCCGTCACTGGAGAAGTACCCATATCTGTTCTTGAATTTTTTCACTTTAACCCCTCATCCCTGTCAATGCTATACCCTCTATAAAGTATCTCTGCATAAACGCAAACAAGAGCACGATTGGCGCTGTTATCATCACAGAACCCGCCATAAGCAGGTTATATTTGGTGGCGTGCTGCCCTGCATTAAGACTTGCAAGGGCAACTGGAAGTGTGTACATAGACTCCTTTGTCATAATTATAAGGGGCCAGAAGAAGCCGTTCCATGTGCCCATAAAGGTGAAGATTGCCAGCGTTGCGATGGCTGGTTTACAGAGAGGTAGTACAATGCTCCTGTATATCCTGAACTCAGAGCATCCGTCCATCCTCGCTGCATCAAGTAGCGAATTCGGTATGTTCTGCATATACTGGCGCAGAAGGAATATTCCAAAGGCACTTGCACCTGCCGGTAGGATGAGACCAAGATAATTATTGAGCAGTCCGAGCGTCTTAAGCAGAAGGAAAACGGGAATGGTGGTTACCTGAGCGGGGACCATCATGGTCATTAGAAATAGGATAAATATCTTATTCCTTCCCGGGAAATGAAGCTTGGCAAAGGCATAAGCTGAGAAAGAAGATAGGAATACCACCAGCACAGTCACGGATATAGTTACTATTACACTATTCCTCAGGTGTACGGGAAAATCCATCTTTTTAAATAGCTGTATATATGCGTCGAGCGTGGGCTTGTCGGGCATCCATCTGGGTGGATAGGTGAATATACTCTCCTGCGACTTAATGGAAGTAACCAACATCCACAGGTAGGGTGTCAGTGTGGTAAGCAAAATCACCCCGAGAACGACATAAAGGACTATCTTAAGAGGGATTTTCATCTTAATACTCAACGGTCTGTCTGACCAATCTAAGCTGTACAAAACTGAATATAAAAATTATGAAAAAAAGGACGTAGGCTATTGCTGAGGCATATCCGAATCTGAAGAATTTGAACCCGTTCTTGTAAAGATATAAAACAACCGACAGCGTGCTGTTTACCGGGCCCCCTTGGTTTGTCATAACATATGGTTCTGCAAATAGCTGAAAATATCCAATTGTGGTGATTATGGAGACAAAGATTGTTGTTGGCTTCAGAAGGGGCAATGTCACATGCAAGAAACTCCTCCAGGAGTCTGCACCATCTATAATCGCAGCCTCATAGAAACGTCTCGGTATCGCCTGAAGCCCTGCAAGGAATATTACCATACTGTATCCAAAGTTCCTCCATATAGCCATAAGTATTATTGCCGGCATAGCCCACTTCGGGTCACCAAGCCAGTTGGGAGAAGATATGTGAAATACTCCTAAAAGCCACTTTATCACGCCAAACTGGGGATTGTAAAGCCACCGCCAGATAACTCCACAGGCTACGAGATTGGTAATAACCGGCAGAAAGAAGCCCGTTCTGAACAATGTCTTAAACCTGACAAGGGCACTGTTTAAAAGCATTGCCGCAAAAAGACCCGCAAGAACGGAGAGAGGCATTCCCACAAAGGTAAAATAAAAGGTGTTCCTGAACGAGCGTAAAAAAAGGGGATCTCCTATGAGGTCTATGTAGTTACTCAGACCTACAAAAGATGCACCACCAAGACCCCAATCTGTGAGGCTGACAAAGAAGGCAGCGATTATCGGTATAAAACTGAAGGTCAAGAAGAGCACCAGAGCGGGTGTTATAAACAGATAAGGGACAATATATCCTTTTATCTTCATCTCCTCGAAATGATCTCCCTACACTCCTTTTGCAGCAGCACCAGTGCCTCTTCCACAGTTCTCCTTTTATAGACGACCTCCTCGAGATAGGTCTCTATCTTATCCCTTATCTCCTCCCACTGGGGGATAGGGGGAGATGGTCTAGCCCTCTCGAGCTGTCTGCCAAAGGTGGCAATTACGGGCACCTGAAATGCTTCATCTTCCCATGAGGACTTTACAGAAGGAAGATCGCCGGTCAGTTTAAACCACCTCACCTGATTTTCTGGCTGTGACATATACTCGATAAACTTCCATGCCTCATCTTTGTTATTTGACTTCTTGAAGATCGAGAGATTACAACCTCCCATAAAGGAATATCCGTTCTCTTTAGCCGGGAGCGTGGCAACTGCCCATTTGCCGTCGATGTCTGGAACCTGCTCATGTAGCAGTTCGATCATCCAGGGTCCGCTTATAAACATGGGTAAAAACCCGGTTTTGAAGGCATGGAAGAGATCTGTATCTATGGTTCCGCCCACGGGTACAAGTCCCTCTTCGAAAAAACTGATGTAGAACCTAAATGCCTCTTCTGCCTCTGGATCATCAAAGGTGGGCTCTGTATAATCATCAGAGAGTATATCTCCACCAGCCTGCCAGATGAAGATTACGAGTATAAATGCATCGTTATTGGGAAGGCTGAGAGCGTATCGTTCAGGAGTGCCATCGCCGTCAATGTCACTCCTTAAGGCACGACATACGGACTTAAGCTCATCCCATGTGGTGGGTGGAGAAGAATAACCCGCCTCCTTTAGTATATCGCTGCGGTAGAAGAGGACCCTCGTGTCCACATACCAGGGTATGCCATATATCTTTCCATCAATCTTCCCTGTCTCCCATGAGCCCGCAAAGAAGTTCTCTTTTTTGACCACACAAGAGCCCTCAATGTACCCGCCGAGTGCTGAGAGTGCATCCATTGAGGCGAATTCGGGCACCCAGGTCGTACCGAGTTGACATACATCAGGTGTGGTTCCTCCTATCACCGCGGTCAACAGCTTCATATGGGCATCTAACCACGGTATTGTCTGAGTCTTGACCGAGATGTCAGGATGTTCCTTCTCAAAAGATAGAACCATATCCCTAATCTTCTCACCCTCTGCTCCCATTACCCACACGGTAAGTTCTACTCCCTCTCCTGTCCTACCCTTACATCCCGTAAGGATAAAAATTGCTGCCGAAACTAAAACATAGTATCTCATCCTTGGCCTTGTGTGAGAGCCGATAACAAATTCAGAACACAAAAGAAAGCGACAATCTCTTTGCATTGTGCAGCCTGCCAAAATCTGCATATGCAAAATCCAGCTTGAGCTGTGAATTCCCAAACCCGTGTTTCAGACCGCATCCCAGGGTGAATCCCTCCTCGCTGTCCTTCAGGAAGAGAGAGGAGTATCCTCCCCTAATCGAAATCCATTCTCTGAAGACATATTCCATGCCCAAATCCACACTTTCTGTATTGTCATTTGGATGCTTCGCATCTATCGACAGAGTCAGCCTGTTATCTCTACCCTTCAGCAGATCCGCTACCACTCCTACCCTGAACATCAGGGGAAGAGGCCACTTATCTGTGTGTAGTGCTGCAATTATTCTTTCATTGTCACCGAAAAAGTCCGGATTAAGGTCATAATATACGAGCAGATCCCTACCGCTGTATCCTATCTCGCCGCCAAAGTTCAAGATGCTCATCCCTATCTTCATTCCATAGAAATCTGTATCGAAAAGCGTTCCCGCATCAACGGCAAAGGCTGAGGCACCCATGTGCCATATTCTCTGATTTATGTATTTGAAATTGAACCCTATAGAAAATCTATCTGTGAGGTCCCTTGCATAGGTCAATCCTATGGCAAGGTCTCCTGCAGAAAATCTCTCTCCCGTTCCTTCAGGCTCACCGATAGTCCTCACCTTCATCTCGGGCATAGATAGCGAGGTTACCGCCACACCTATATTCCCCCAGCTGCCAGCAGGGATGACAACCCCTGCAAAATCAAAGCTTATATCTGCTATCCAGTTTGTGTGGATTATAACAGCCTCATTCTTCTCAAGTCGCGAAATACCAGCAGGATTCCAGTATATAGCGGTTGCATCGTCAGCCACTGCAACGAATGCACCCCCCATACCAACTGCCCTTGCACCCACACCTATTTTCAGGAACTGTGCAGCAGTCGTTCCTACCTTCGACACACCAAACTGCCCGTACAGGAATACGGGAGATAGAAATAGAAGGAGGTATGTAATAAGCCTCTTCATTTTATTATTGCGAACCTGCCTATCTTTTCTCCCAATTCTTTTGCATCAACGTGAAATATGTATACACCAGGGGCTATGTCCAATCCGTCTTTCGATATAAGGTCCCAGGACTCATCACCATCGTCTATATAAGAATCATGCTCCAGGACCTTAACCAGCTCACCTGATATAGTGTATATACGTATGGTAGCCCTCTTAGGTAGATGGATGAAGTATATCTTCCTCTCCCCCCTGCCGGACGCCAGCAGACGCTTCTGTTCCCACTCGGCGGCAGCACAATATGGATTCGGTACAACCGCAATCCTACCGAGCTCGCTCTTTGCAAGATCTTCTTCTATCCGTGCAGGCATTGTGGTTACATCGAATACATCCCTGCTTCTGAAAGGCATATCAATCGCAATGTAAGCCTTATCGCCACTATCTGGATTTATTGTCTCCTCTGTGCCGGGTTCGTAAAACTCTATTCTCCACATCACCTCCCAATGGTCATCCACCCAAAGCCATAGATCCACATAATCTCCGGCGTTGAGAAGGCTATCCGCCTCACCCGCTGGCTCCCACAGATAACATCTCGCCCTTCTCTCTTCGACTAAATCCCACACATAGAAATTTGTCGGATGGAGCGGGTTAGAATAGCGATAAGACGTATCCACACCAAATGTATCAATCCTTATTTCGTAACTGGATGGAAAGCCCGGACGCCTGTAGGGAGAGGAGTATAGCTGCTTAACATTTATGAGAAGGTTGCAATTCCCCTCTATCCATCCGCTAAGCGAGTCATTCCACGAAACAGTATCATCCCTAACCCGAAGTCTCATACCATGGAACATTGGATTAAAATCCTCTCCTTCCAGGTATCTGGACACAAAGAGGAGTGAATCTGCGCCGAGGTCATAAAAGGAATAGAAGGTTGTATCCTGGTTAGTGGTATCATCAAAAACAATCCTGCAGGCATTCTCTTCCACAAGGAGGGGGTCAAGTATATCCACCTGTATGTCTCCTGTACCATGACCGCTAACACGCTCAATCTCCACCTGTGCATTCTCATATCCTGCCGCTGGTGCATGGGGAGTGACCACAGAAGTATTCTTATCCAGGGTCACGTTCCCCGCTACATCCACCTTGATGACTTTTGTACATTCGGAGGGCAGAATCCCTGCATCCGCCCATCCCCTGTCGTAGGATACCACTGCGTAGTAGTAGGTCTGACCATTTTTGACATCGTAGTCTGTGTAGGAGTGCTCGAGTCCTGTGTTATCACCAAGATAATATTTAACACCGTTTACGTCTATAGGGAAGAAACCAGCTACGTCATTCTTGATGTCGAATTGAGCAATAGGCTCATATAAAATCGGATTCCCCTGCCCATCTGTGATGGTATAGCAGTCATTGAATGCCGCGTCTGTGCTCCTGTATATCCTGTAACCCTCGAAGTCCCTCCATCCATAAGTCCCGGGCTCACAGGTCGTGGAATCAGCAAATACATCCTCTGAGTACTCCGCTACATCGTCCCAGTAAAGGGTAACCTTACCATCACCCGCAACCGCTCTAAGCTGCGGTTTGTCAGGAGGTCTTGCAAAGTTGTAGTTAGCATTGTATATCTTCTGAACTACCTCGACATTCCTCCTCAGGTCTTCGAGGTCGTTCCCGAATACAAGCACGAGTGAGAATCTCTCGGTCTTTCCAGGAGGCAATGGAAATGGTCCTGAGCCATACAGGAATGCTATATTACCATTTTCTGCTCCTACATCAAAGTGGTAGTTCGCTATTTTCTTCCATACGACCTCGTCGAAGCGGTATTCTACACCCTGTCCAATATAGAAACAATCAAACGCTGTGAGACCAATCTGGTCAGATTCGTCCTTGTCGGTCTCATCAAAGCGAGGTTCACCTGGAGAGGGAACGCCATTCCCCTCACCAGTGTCTCCCGTCCCAGGGACACCATCGGCACCAACATCATCCGTCTCTATGTCCCAGTCTCCATCATTGTCCATACCATCATCTCTCGCCTCATCTACAAGAAGATTGTCCAACCCCTCTCCTGTGACCCAATCTCTGTATTTAAGTCCGGTGTGTATGCCCTCGTTCTCGTCTATAAGACCATTCAGGTTGTCGTCCATACCATTCCAGTCGACCTCGACCAGTATCTCATCTGGCATAATCCTATAAACAGACCCGCGGTGTTCTATTGTCAATCCCGTATCAGGCATATATACAACCTGTCTCTCATATGTATCGTAGTCTATTACTATGCATTCATCTCCGACAGAATAGGCTGTGGGGAGGAATACGTCTGCATCAATAACAGGACCTGGGCCATCCCTGGCATCTCCATCGTCATCTATTCCATTGTAAGGATTCCCGGGGCTCTCGAGGAAGCCGTAGCCTGCATAACCAGTTGGGCCCCAGCCGCCTTCCCCTACCCCGTTGGCGTCCCATGAGTAGGTAATATCCATATCCGTGTCATAGTATGCATTATCGTCATTAGAATCGAACTGTCCACCTATACCGCAGTCCACATACATCCCGAATACAACCTTATCGTAGTGAGTCGTTGACACGTTTGTTATATCGTAGTGCCAGAATATCAGATCCTCGGCAAGTACATTGGACCACTGGAAACCTCTGACCTCGACCCTCATTCCAATTCCGCCCCTTGAGGAGTCATACATATCACAGTAAAACTTATCCTGAAATGCAGCACCGTGGTCGCAGTAGTCATCCATGACAAAATAACTCTCCTGATCCGCATTCGTCTTCTTACCAAAATACCCATTCCAGTAGCCCGACCAGCCCGGGTCATCTGGGTCGTCCATCCTGTCGGGCCAGTATGGCGGCCATGAATCGGGACCATCGCTCATTGCTATCTTATCCTCGTAGGGGTTTGTGTAACCGCATATCGGCTGCCACCCGTACTCAACACCAGTAACAGGGTCTTCCTCATAGTGCTCTCTATAGCCTGCCTCGACCATATGAACCGTATCTCCATCGGATAATACAACCTCTGCCGCTACTATGGGCGTTATCCCATCCATATATGAATGATCGGTTCCCTTAGGCCATACACCGGAAGGCTGTTTGCCCCACCATGCGACCTCACCGAAATTCCAGAACAGTGTCTCTACAAGATTGCCGTCGTGGAGACCCTGTTTCCTGCATTTCCTGTCTCCATGCTCTTCAACGGGATAAGCCACTGATATAATCAAAACTCCTAATATGATCGGTAATATCCTTTTCATTATTTAGAATCTACAGGAAAGTCCGATCTGGACCCTCCTCGGTTCGCTGTAGTAGTCGGGTCTGTTCAGGAAATCCTCGAGTGTATTGGGTCCCTTAACCTCGCCAGTATAGTGGGGTATGAGTGAATAACTTGCCCTCCCCGTGTCGAGATAGACATCGAGTTCGTTCCTTATGTCAATTATGTTGTTGACCAAAAGGCTCAAAGAAAATCTATTATTCATTATATAGAAATCTCTGTTAGCCTTGAGATCAAAGGAATAGGCTACAGGTTTCCTCTCACTGTTCTCAAAGCCCAATCTTATATTCTGATACTCAGGGGTGTATGGAAAGCCGCTTCCGTACCTCCCTGTTATTGATACCCCCCAGATGTCCGGTTGTGAAATCGTGACTGTGAGATTTATAGTGTGTGTCTGGTCCCAATCAAGCGATACAACCTGTATCTCGCTCTCTCTGGGAGGCTCACTCTGTTGATCATAGAATACGGCATTAGGGTCAGATGCATTTCCCACGGCTACCTGATAGGTATAGTCAATATATGTAGATATAAGACCTATGGGACGTGTCTTAAGTGAAACAGTAACACCCTCCACATTACCGTAATCACGATTTATATACTTAGCATATCTATCACCCATTATATAGAGCTCGTATATTGACGTTCCCACAAGATTCCTTATATCCTTGTAGTATGCTGTCGTGCTGAATCCAATCAAATTGCCAAACTGCTGCTGCAGCCCAAATTCGTATATGGTGGTCTTCTGGGCATCCAGGTCTGCATTGCCCATAAGCGACCTCAGTTCGCCTCCTATGACCTCAAACTCCGAGTTATGGTAGAGATACTGAAAGGGTGGAATCTGAAAGAAATGTCCATAGGAAAAATGGAGCACACCTCTGTCTGTTATGGGAAAAGCTATCCCCAGTCTGGGGCTGAGCTGATGCTTGGCGTCTGCGTATCTGTACCACTCATCCCTCTGCCAGTAAGAGTTGTCGGGATCCCTTGGGTCGAGCGGTACTCTGCCGTCGGAATAGAAATAGTCATACCTTAACCCGGCGTTCACCGTCAGGTTCCTGAACTCCATCTTGTCCTGGAGGTAAAAAGACCCCTCTATTGGGTGGTGTGTATACCTATTGTGCCTTGTGGATGTGACTGGATATGGTCTGGGTTTCCAATCTGTTGTTCCATCAAGCTGAAGCTCAAATTCATCCAGATCGAGGGTGTATCTCTTTGTCCCCAGTCCAATCTTTACCTGATGTGTACCTGTCAGCTGTGAAGTGATATCAAAGTTCCCGGATATGCT
>CAZRTU010000009.1:16859-17786 GCA_964603075.1 uncultured bacterium | reverse complement strand
CTTTGTTTCTGGTGGCTGACCTGGTATGAAGGCATGCCACCATCCATATTCCCAGCCATGTTCTGGATATAAGACTGAATCTCTAACAGCATTAATCCTTACAGTATCGGATTGATCATCAGTGAAGTAGTGAAGATGTATTTCTTCTATTCCAAGAGTAAGACGGTCTGGGTCAAAATCTTCCGTGTAAATGTTAACCAATCTCTCCCCTGTATTATAGGTACCTTCCAATATATCCATTGTAATTGACGGTGCGATATTCTCATAAACCTTCACAAGTGCCCTAACCCAGAAGAGATGCCAGGATGAATACCAGCCAGGTCCATTGGTCTCTGGAGCCGCACCACCTTGTTTGAAACCTACCGCATGAAATGGGGGATTTACGTCAAAATCTATGTTTGCATCTATCCTGGTTGAGTGAGTTGTGTCACCTATTACTGTCCCAGCCCAGAAGGCATCTGTACCTATATCAGGGGTAGTAGGGACAGTAAGTGTATCCCACTGCCAATCAGCGGTATAAGGGAAGTCGAATTCATCTTGTGCAAAAATATCTCCAACAGGAGATGTCCCGGGCATAGATACACCTGAGTGATACTCCCCGTAGTCACCGAGTGTTACACCGTCGGGAACATCTGAGACAAGCCCCCAGTAGTTAGGAACATCACCTTCTGCATATCTATATTTGCAGAAGTGCACTTCAACAAGGGAACAGGCTACAGGAGGTTCAAAGAATATCCCCAGCGTATCGCCTGGGAACAGTCCACTAATGTAGTAGTTGCTCACTCCACCATCATACTGTATTAGCCAATCAACCGATGCCTTATCAGCACGAGGCATTACTTTACTTGGTTCACCATGGCGGGAGGGCAAGAGATAGATCTCGCGTGATTTTGCGTGGACAATGCAAACTGAACCAAGCCCGATAAG
>CAZRTU010000009.1:0-16849 GCA_964603075.1 uncultured bacterium | reverse complement strand
CATTAGTCTGAGCATATTATTAACTTATATATATTCTGGAATCTAATAGCTCTGTGGGAATAAATTTCAGAATGAACAGGTTACTCAGTAGGAATTACTAATCTTGTCGGTTACTTTTAACCCTTATCACCGGATGGAATAGGACTGGAGTACTAACTGCCGCAGGAGTTATCCTAACCTATTTCTTTAATAAATTATCAGAGTTCAAATGCTTTCATATATATTATAATGCAAAATATACCTAAAGTCAAGAAAAAATATCGACGTTAAAAATAGACTCTAAAAAGCCTTTCTCAGTATTAGTCACCTCAAATTCGATATATCGGGTCAAAATCGGACAGAGAAGTTTTGAATATATCTGAATTTTCTTGACATTTTTATCTGAATATGGTAGAATACAGCAATATTTATCCCGATTCTAACATTTTCACTTTTTCAAAATCCAATAGCCCGTTATATACGCAATACCACGAATTAACAGAAACGTTGACGACTCTACATTCTTTCGAAGACGCGAAAAAGGATGCCAAAAGTATGAGAAAATCATCGAAATATAAGAAGGACTTCAATGACGAAGACTTTGCAAGACAATATGCAAGACGTCATAAAAAGATGGCAGATAGTTTTGGAAGGGAATACGCAGAGAAATTATCTTCACGCGGATTTACCAGTGGCAGGATTATCGATTTGGGATGTGGATTTGGCGGTACAAACATAGTGCTTGCAAAAGAATTTCCCGATAGTGAAGTCATAGGTATCGACCTATCAGAGCCCCTTTTGAGTGTGGCAAAGCAGAGTGCAAAGGGAGCTGGTCTGGATGAAAGGATTAAATTCGAAAAGGCGGACGTCCACAATATTCCTTACGGAGATAACTATTTCGACGTCGTGTTGAACATAAACATGTTACATCTGGTAGAGAACCCAATAAAGATGTTAAACGAGATAGAGCGGATACTCAAACCCGACGGCTTTCTATTCATAGCTGATATAAGATATTCCTGGGTTGGGATAATCGAAGGAGAGTTTAAATTGGCTTTGGCATTAGATAAGGCAAAAGAGCTGCTTCGAGAGTCGAACTTGAGGGATGGTACTATTTCTTCAAGCTTTCTCTGGTGGAGATTTGAGACATAGATATTTAAAAGACAAATTCCAAATGGCAAATATCAAAATAGATAGAACTACAATAAAACTGGAGAGCAAGAAAAAATCTTTAGTTGAAATAATATCGAGGGTGGTGGTTGTAATCATCTGGTTAGCCACCTTCACTATAGCGCTGGGCTGGCTCCTTAATTGGCGTTTACCATTCAAACCCGAACCCGTTACTGCTGTGTTGGGGCTTTTGTCTGCTGGGGTTACTGGATTGGTAAGTGGTTACCTCAGGCTATTAAAGAGAAAAGAAGAAGAACTCCACAAAGAGAGATTCTCAATGCCTGATGCCCTGGCTTACGGCTATGTCGAAAATTTCCTCGAACCCGCCATAACAAAGTTGGTAAGTGAAACCAAACCTGGTGCAACGACGCCGAGAATATACATCTATATGCCTGAGGAGATGTCCGAACTTGAACCAAAGGCAATCGATAGAACACTTGCCAGGATAAGAGAACATGACTATTCTACGAGCGTGGTAAATTTAGAGATTGAGGCTGGCAGAACGAGAGATCTATTGACGATCCTAAAGGAAAAGGAAGGAAAATTTAGTTATTTCGATTTTCCCAATACACTCAGAACTCTGGCTGCTCTTGTAGAATACAAAGTACCATCTAAAGCGGAGAGTTTCAACAAAGAGAAAAAACGAGAGCTCGGTAAGGTTTATATCCAGAGGTTTAAACAGAAGGTGGGGGAGATGATAAGAGAGAAGGGGCTCGAGGACTATGTCATCTTCACAGACAAGAATCTGGAGTTTCTTTGGTAACGAGAGAAACCTAAAGCACATTCTACCAAATTTAAGTTAGCTTCCGCCAGGCTGAAGCCTTGCCCTACAAGTTAAATCAAACCGGGCAGCACTGCTAAACTCATTAAACTTTTTTATAATAATTTGCTAAAACTATTTGACCTTAACAAGTGAGGTAAAAATGGCAGATCCAAGGATCGAGAAACTGGCTGACGTATTGGTCAACTATTCTGTCGCAGTGAAACCGGGTGACAGGGTGAGCATATCAGGGGGCACGCTGGCTGAACCCATTCTCAAAGCGGTTTATACTAAGGTGCTTCAGGCAGGTGGGCATCCCTTGATGTTGGTCTCTCTGCCAGGCACATCGGAATTATTTTTTCGACATGCCTCGGACGAACAGCTAAAGCACATTCCTGAGCCGATAAAATTGGTAACTAAGAAGTATGACGTATCTATAAGCATCATGAGTGCGTCTAACACGAAAGCTCTGAGCGGCGTTGACCCTTCCAAGATGGTGGTGGCTAATAAGGCACAGACAGAGCTAATGAAGACATCAATGCAGCGCTCCGCTTCGGGTGAACTCCGCTGGGTGGCTACTCTTTTCCCCACAAACGCCTACGCCCAGGACAGCGAGATGGGTCTGGAAGAATATAGGGATTTTGTATATGGTGCCTGTATGCCAGACATGGAAGACCCTGTGGGATACTGGCATAGATTCTCTAAATGGCAGCAGAGGATCGCTGATTGGCTAAAAGGAAAAAAACGTGTGCATGTAATAGGACCCGAGACCGACCTGAATCTTAGTATTGACGGTAGAAAATTCATCAACTGCGATGGTCACTTCAATATGCCAGACGGTGAGGTATTCACGGGTCCAGTAGAAGACAGCGTTGATGGCCACGTGTACTTCTCATATCCCGCCATTCGCCAGGGCCGCGAGGTGTCAGGAATACGGTTGCGGTTCAAAAAAGGTAGAGTGATAAGGGCAACTGCAGAGAAAAATGAGGAATTTTTGAACAAGACTCTCGATACTGACAAAGGTTCGCGTTATATCGGAGAATTCGCCATCGGAACCAACAAGGGTATCACACGCTTCACCCGCCAGATTCTCTTCGATGAGAAGATAAACGGCAGTTTCCATATGGCTGTTGGTGCGGGCTATCCAGAAACAGGAAGCAAGAACGAGTCTGCTATTCATTGGGATATAATCTGCGATATGCGTGAAGGTGGAGAAATCTGGGTGGACGATGAACTACTATACAAGAATGGTAAGTTTGTCATTCAATTCTGAAGGTCTTGATATCCATAGTAGACTTTGTGACTTACCAAGCCTAAAGAATGGAATAACAGTATGGATGGAAATGCTGTGAAACCAAGACTTTATTATGAATTTGCATCCTGGTGGCAACTTCTCTCAGCTCCGGAGGATTACGCCGAGGAAGCTGAGTTTTACAGAAGACTAATCGTTGCTAACTCACCCTCAGAGCCAAAGACCATGCTCGAACTCGGCTGCGGAGGTGGAAATAATGCATCACATCTAAAGAAGAACTTCAAAATGACCTTGACCGACATCTCCGCAGATATGCTGAAAGTCAGCCGCAACCTCAATCCGGAGTGCGAGCATATCCAAGGAGACATGCGCACTCTCCGCCTTGATAGGGTTTTCGATGCAGTCTTTATTCACGATGCAATAACCTATATGTCAACAGAGGCAGATCTCCAGGCAGCCATCGAAACCTCGTTCCTTCACTGTAAGCCTGGTGGTGTCGCCCTCTTTGCTCCCGACCACACACGAGAGAACTTTAGACCCTTCACAAAACATGGTGGTCATGATGGTGATAAAAGAGGGATGCGTTATCTCGAATGGGCCTACGACCCTGATCCCCAGAACGCAACTTTTGTAACCGACTTCGCATATTTACTCAAAGAGGATGATGGAAGTGTCAGAGTAGAGTACGACCGACATATCTGCGGGCTCTTCTCGCGCAAGGTCTGGCTGCGCATAATAAACGAGACAGGTTTTAATGCAAAGGCACTACCTTTTGAGCACAGTGAAATCGAATCGGGCACGTGTGAGGTATTTCTTGGTATCAAGCCGAAGAGTCTGAAATGGTAGCCTCAGGCTTTATGCCTGCGAATGAAGTTGGTGTAAGGTAAACCCTGCCTAAAAACATCATGGGGAATCTGATAAACAATATTGTCAGATTTCAAAAGATTGTATCAACTGACTTGTTCATCTCGTAACTTTTGGACATTCCCTAAAATTAAGAGAGGATTATTCACAGAGCATAGATGAAGGACAGGAAGTCAAAAATATCTGTTAAAGAATACTATGAGAGATATGCTGAAGCCGACAGACTCCTCTCGGGTCTTGGCAGGCTTGAGTTCGAGAGGACAAAGATGATTCTTAAAAAATTTCTGCCACTTCCCCCGGCAGTTATAATTGATATTGGTGGAGGGACTGGTCCATACTCTCTCTGGCTCGCAGATCTGGGATATGACACTCACCTGGTCGAACCCTCTAAAAAACTTATAAGAGAGGCTCAAAAATCTTCCAGAGAAAAAACAGGTAATACAATAGCCAGTCTTACGATAGGCGATGCCCGTTATCTAAACTTTCCCGAAGGGTGCGCGGATGCCTTATTATTGTTTGGACCACTATATCATCTAACAGAAAAAAAGGAGCGTGGTCGGTCATTGAGTGAGGCATACAGGGTTCTTAAAGATAATGGTCTCATGTTCGCCGCTGCAATATCGCGTTTCGCCTCTGCTTTAGAGGGATTTATACATGGACTAATGAAAGACCTGATATTTTTTGAAGTTGTTATGCAGGATCTGAAAGACGGCCAACATCGAAATCCTACAGGTGATATAAATTACTTCACCGATGCATTCTTCCACCTACCTTCCGAATTGAGGGTGGAGATTGAAGGCGCAGGCTTTGGGATTGAGCAGATCTTTCCAGTTGAAGGAATAGCGGCCTTCATATCCAATTTCGAAGAGCTATGGTCGGACGAAAAGCAGAGAAAAAATTTGCTGGAGATTATCGAAACCTCCGAGAGGGATGAACGTATTCTGGGTGCAACACTCCATTTATTATGTGTAGCCCGAAAGAAAATTGATATAAAATAAAAAATTGCTGTCCATTGAATCAAAGTAAAGGGGGGACAATGAAAAGGATGATAGGATACTGCGGATATAACTGCCATTTATGCGCAGCACGTTCCGACGACCCCGATCTAAGGCAGAAAATGGTTGACGGCTGGAGGAAGTTCTTCGGACATCAAAACTACACAGCAGAGAATGTCAGATGTGACGGATGCCTGAACAGCGGCAGGATAGCCGATAAGGAGTGCCAGGCAAGGCCCTGTGCAATAAAAAAGGGCGTCTCGAACTGCGTTTACTGCGATGAATTCCCATGTGACAAGGTAAAGAAACTTTTTGGAACCAGAGAGGGTATGTTGGTATTTTGCTATCCGGGTTCCAAAGATATAACCGAGCAGGAATATAACCTCTGTATGAGACAGTTCAACAGTCTGCCCAACATCCTTAAGATGCTCGCAGACGCCGGCAAGATACCCCCATGGGTGAAAGAATGTTACAGGGCAAAGGAAGAAAAACCCGAGAAAAGAGAGTAATATGAGAGTCTCTACCTCCATAAACTCAAGGTAATACAAAGATAGGACACTTCAGGATAATACCCTCAGCACTATCGGTTATCTCTTCGTTCCAGGTGTTTAAAAAGGACCAGAAGATCTTATCATATTCAAAATCATCTGCCATATGATAAAAAAAATACTTGTTTCAATAATAGTACTGACAGTCGTTTTATATACATTTCTATTCGAAAGTCTCTCCGCTCAGGAGATGGAGTGGGAATGGGTGAGAAGTGCGACAGGCAATTCATCGGCAAGGAGTGTAGCTACTGATGAAACAGGAAATATATATGTAACTGGTTCTTTCTCAAATGAATTTATCTTAGATACCTTGACAATGACAAGTAGTGGAAGCCAAGACGTCTATCTGATTAAATTGGATTCTGAAGGCAGACTACTCTGGGGCAGAAGCGGGGGAGGCGACTGGGTAGAATACTCCTATGCAGTAGCAACTGACAACGAAGGTAACGTTTATATAACAGGTGAGTTTTGCAGCAACAACGTTACTTTTGACTCAATAACACTGGATAACAGCTATCAAACACCCTATCCAGATAATTCAACATTCGACGTATATACGGTGAAATATAGAGGTGACGGTAAAATATTATGGGCAAAGAGCGGAGGCGGTATCTATCATGACCACGTTAACTGCATATGCACTGACAACTCACAGAAGGTATACATTTTTGGTAACTTCAGGAGCACCACTGCTTCCTTTGGCTCTATATCACTCTTAAATTCCGGAAATTCGGACCTCTTTTTGGTAAAATACGATACCTATGGAAATGTCGAATGGGCAACGAGTGCAGAGGGGGAGGGACAGGAGAATTCATGGGCTTGTGTTATAGACTCCGATGAGAATATTTACGTTGGAGGCTCGTACAGAAGTAGTATTATCTCTTTTGGTGATTCATCGCTTGTGAACACGTCCGATGATTTCGATCTATATTTAGTGAAATACCATCCAAGAGGCGGGGTTTTGTGGGCGAAGGGCGCAAGAGGCGAAGATTGGGATGAGATAGACGGCATTTCTTTGGATGAAGAAAATAATATCTACATCACTGGGTTTTTCAGAAGTGAGAGCCTCCTCATTGATACAACAATCTTATACCTAAGCGAGAGTGAACGTATAAATATAGATATGTTCGTCGTAAAGTTAGACGACAATGGAAATTTGATCTGGGCGAAGAGTACGGAAGGAGGAGCCTGGATGTATCCCCACGGAATCTGCGCTTACGGAAACAGCAACTTCACCGTCATCGGCACATTTAATGGTCTGAGTCCTGGTTATGATGAGAGTTTTGGGAATACTACAGTAATCCCTATCTCGAGTTACGACATTTTCTTGGTGAATTATGATTCGACAGGCAACGATATCTGGTCTGAAACCATTGGCGGTTCGAGGATGGATTTCGGTCAGGATATTTGCTGTGATACTTCCGGCAATGTATATGCTGTTGCCTTTTTTGACAGCGATAGTTTAAATATCGACACATTGACCCTAATAAATGATTACAATAACAAGATGCTAGTCGCAAAGAAGAGAAATATCCAGACATCTATCTCCTCAGAAGATAAGATGGCAGAGATTAATTTATTAGGTTATCCTAATCCCTTTAATTCAGAGACGGCTATCTCCTATACCCTTGCAACCAAGGGTAATGTAAGGATTTTTATCTACGATATAACCGGGAGACTCGTAAGAATTCTTGTAGACGAATATAAACAAGCGGGGAATTATAAATTAACCTGGGAGGGAAGGGATGAAAGTAACGATTTTGTTGCTGCGGGTGTATACTTCGTCAGATTAAAATCCAACGAGTTCAGTTCAGATACGAAGTTGATCCTGTTAAGATAGTTTCATTCCTAAGCTTATTACTCTTTTTCCCTATGGGGACTGGGAAACTTGCCCTACGTGTAACCAACCCCCCAAAATTGAAAAAATTTTATAAAACCTACCTACCCCTTCGGACAGATACCGGTTGTCTGGTATGAAACACACAATAGCCCAATGGTCTACCACATATTCCTTCCAAATCACATTACCCAAAACGAGGTGTTAACCTAAGTTGTTTCATTTGAATATAATAACAAATACCGTAATCTTATCAATGGTCTTGATGAATCCTTTGAAAGATACTTCGACGGTGAGGGGATCAAATTTAGAATTGACATAATCAGGTTGGATATTTGCAGTTCTTTAATGGTGCAAGGGCTGTGGGAAAGGCATTAGCCCAAAATCCATTCCCGATACTCATCCCCTGTCATCGCGTAATCAAATCCGATGGAACATTGAGCGGTTACAGGGTGGAGTGGAAATGAAGGGTCAATTACTTGAGCACGAAGGAGTAGCGTTTAACCCAGCTTAATTCATATCTAATTTTAATACAAAATTTCTTGACAAATTTACGTGGTTATGTTAAAATACATCTTAATATAAGTATCTCATAAATATAGGCTATATAAAAATGGGGAGAACACCTTATCAGGTATTGGTAATACCATATTACCTCAGAGCATCTGGAAGACCTGAGTTTGCAGTTTTCAAAAGAGCTGACTCTGGTTATTGGCAAGAAATTGCAGGAGGTGGCGAAGAGGGAGAAACCCCTACGGAGACGGCGAAGAGGGAGGCATGGGAAGAGGCGGGAATCGGCAAGGATTCCGATTTTATCCTATTGGATGCGATCTTCTCAGTTCCAGTTACTAATTTTGAAGAGGCATTTTTCTGGGGTGAAGAAGTTCTCGTTATACCAATATATACCTTCGGGGTAGAAGTGAAAACCAAAAATATCGAGCTGTCGTCAGAACATCTTGAATGCAGGTGGGTAGATTATGATAAAGCCATTGAAATGCTTAAATGGGACAGCGACAAAACTGCCCTGTGGGAGCTCAATCAAAGAATTCAGAGGCAACTATCAGGTAAGTGATGTGTGTTACAAGGTAAGTTCATACCTTAGATTTATGTCTCTTAATGTAAGGCATACTTTCGCAAGGCTAACTTGCCTGACGCCTGCCTGACGGCAGTCAGGAAGCCTTGCCCTACGGACTGACGATAGGCAAGTCTTTTATAAATACCTGTATAAAAATTGGAATGAACGATTATCATAATCTGCACAGGATGGGAAATAGACCCCCTCGCAGTCTATATAAGCGAATCTACGATGTAGTACGCATGATCCCGACCGGCAGGGTGGCAACCTATGGTCAGATCGCCTCAATTGTTGGAAAGTGCACCCCGCGGCAGGTGGGTTATGCAATGGCAGCAGTGCGCTCAGGCAGTGACGTTCCCTGGCACCGGGTAATAAACAGCAAAGGTAAGATAAGCGTAAGAGCCTACGGTGCTCCTTGTGCAATTCAGCGTAGGCTCCTGGAGACAGAGGGAGTTAAATTCAATGCAAATAGTCGTGTAGACCTAAATAAAATTAAATGGGCTGGCCCTATAAAAGAAATTTAGCTTAATGGGTAAAAGAACACAAAACAACTGGGAGTAAATTCTATGTATGAAGTGTGGGAGGAAGAGCTCTTTGCAGCAAATCGCTGGGGAAGGCTACAACAGTGGTTCAAAATAAAGAGTGACAGGGCTAAGGTAGAATATGAACGTCTGAAGGAGCTCCGGGATGATGCACTACCTCTCGATGAATCCTCAAAAAAGATTGTGGAGCAGATTATTGCGCTGGAGATATGCAACTGGAAGCTGGAAAGGAGTATCCTGGATTTATGTGAAGCAATTGGAACCAAAAAACCAACCGAAACTGGTATCGGCCATATGGCATCCATGACGCACGACCGTTGGAAAAAAATCTGGGCCTATTATCTACTACTTCGAGATTGGCTTGTTGGTGAAGAGATACGGGGTTACAAGACAATTCTTAGAATCTGTGACCCCGATTCGAAGATTCGAAACCACATCTTTGGATTATTGGTAGAAAGAAGTGAATTAAAAATACTTTATGCGGAGAGGTTTTGCCTCTACCTCGAGTATATGCTCGCGGGCAGTTTCAAACGCAGTTCGATACAGGCAACGAATCATATTAATTCAGTTAAAACAATAGATAAGCAAATCAGAAAACTCGAACCCAAAAGTGAGATACTAAAAGCTCTGAATCCGGTTATCTACGGTGAATATTACTGTTACGCCGGGCTTGAGTTATGTCATCACAAGCTCTTTCGACGCTTCGACATCATCCTCTCGAGCATCGGTTCTAACAGTTGGCGCACGGTTATGCCGAGAAAGGGAACGGATGGTTTAGAAAGGGCTGAAACTCTCAATAGATATCTTTCCCCTATTGAATCGTGGATAAGTGGAAAAGAACGCAAAGAGATAGATAGTGAAATTTCAAAAAGGATTTACAAATCACTTGGGAAGAGAGACAATGTAAAGTTGTTTCTCGCATCATTGCTCGGCTCCCTTCTCCGTTCTCAGCAAATATCCGCAAGGATTCTGGCAGAAAGAAGAATGAAGGATTCCTAAAAAGTATTTTAGTATAAATTCTTCAAAGAATTATTTTAGAAAACCTCGATAAACTTTCATATTCAAGGAGCTGAGTATGGAGATCTATGTTATATGTAACCTCGAAGGTGTAGCTGGGGTAATCGACCATCGTAAACAGTACTGGTTTGATGGTGAGTATTAGCATCAGGCAAGGCGATTGGCAACCCTTGAGTTAAATGCTCTGGTAGAAGGTGCAATAGAGGGTGGCGCATCGGAGATCGTAGCATCGGATGGCCACGGACCATTTCCGGGGGGAATAGATGTTGAGTTAGTTCATTCTATGTGTAGGTTGATTATGGGAGCAGGAGGTGGTGGTCCTGTTGGTCTTGATAGCTCATACGACGCTCTTTTTTAATGTGGTCTTCACGCAAAAGCAGGGACAAAAAAAGCAGTCCTGTGTCATGGGGGGTGGTGGTTGAATGGCAAGCATATAGGCGAAATTGGAATGAGCAGTGCCATTACTGGTTATCACGGTATTCCCTGTGTCTTTGTGAGTGGGGACAGGGCTGCAGCAGATGAGGCTAAAGAATTGATACCGGATATTGAGGTGGCAATAGTAAAAGAGGCATTATCTGCAGAGGTAACTGGCTTATCTCAAGCTCCGGTAGCCTCGCTTAGCTCTGAAAAAGCCAGGGAAGTAATCAGAGAAGTTGCCAATCGTGCAATGTCGAAGGTAGATAGATTAAAACTTCTTCGTTTCGAAGCCCCATATACTTTAAGATGGCGGTTCGCATAGACAAAGTACGCCGAGGAGATGATGGAGAAACACCCGGAGATAACACGAATCGATGATGTTAGGTTGGAGTTTAAAAGCGACGAGTTCCCGAAATTGCTCCTGTAAATAAGAATGCAATATGGTAAAAAACAAAGAGTTATTTAAAAGACTTCTGAGAGAGGCTTTGGAACAGGACTTCTTCGGTTGGGATTTTTCATACATCAAGAACGGATGGTGTATGGCTCCAACATCATGGGACTATCGCCTGAAAGTTCTTGAAAAACTAAAGACTGCAAAATCACTTCTGGATATGGGAACTGGAGGGGGAGAATTCCTCTCATCTATCGGCCCATTACCTGAGAAAGCCTTCGCCACTGAAGGCTACCCACCCAATCTACCCATTGCAAGGTCAAAACTGGAACCCCTTGGAATCAAGGTACTTGAGATTAAATCTGAGGATATCCTTCCTTTTGGATGTTTGAGCTTTGACCTTGTTATAAACCGACACGAGTCATACTCGGCGAATGAGGTCTACAGAATCCTGAAGAAAGGTGGAATCTTCATTACACAACAGGTTGGTGGAAGAGATAATATCAGATTGAATGAACTCCTGAAGGCATCATCAGAATCTGAGTATTCTTACTGGAATCTCAACTATGGCTGCAATAAACTAAAAGAAGCAGGCTTCACCATCAAAGAAAAAATGGAGGAATTTCCAGAAACTGTCGTTACTGATATCGGAGCGGTCGTTTACTATCTTACGGCGATTCCATGGCAGATACCAGACTTCACAGTAGAGAAGTATTACAGACAACTGCACGATCTTCATAGTCTGATTCAAGACAAGGGTAATATTGTCTTAACAAGCCACAGGTTCTACATTGAGGTGCAAAAATAGTCTTTTGCTTTTTTTAGGAACCCTGGAAAATCACATGGACGATTATAAGAAAAGGAATGAACTAACCATGACAAAGCTGGAGGCTAATGCATATTCTTTCATCTTCTTACTGCTCGCCATTATAGCGTTTGGATTACCATACTATCTCATCTGGGGGAATAATATAATCGTTGATTACTTAATCTTCACTAACAGATTACACAACACATCACCTACTAATGCATTTATAAATATTATCAAGCTTCCATTTGTGGCACTCATTGCGATAATTATCGGTACATTTTTACACGAACTCATACACGGGATTATACTCGGAATTTTTGCAAAATGCGGTTTCAAGAGTGTAAAATTGGGAGTTATGTGGAAAGTGCTTACTCCATATACCCATTGTAATGAACCGCTTCCTGTTAATAACTACAGACTGGCAATTATCATGCCCGGTTTGATACTGGGTATAATACCGGCTATTATGGGAATAGTGTTGGGCAATTTTTTTCTCACAATACTTGGAATATTCTTCACCTGGGCAGCCGGTGGTGATTTTATGATCCTGTGGTTATTAAGAAAGGTTAAATCTGATACTAAAGTCGAGGATCACCCCAAAGAGGTAGGGTGTTACGTAATTGAAGGCGAGTGAGGATTGATGACTTTGAGACCTACGGACAATGACTAAAAGGGGAAGAGAGAAAGGAGACCAGGGACTAAGGACAAATAACCTAATAACACAAAGACTCTATGACCCTATGACTGAGAATAACAAGGCTGGATTTTTAAAACCTAAGGAAAGATATACAAATTTCTTTCTTTACACACTATACTTCAAAAAACCATAGTAAAAGACATTCCATTGGAGGGAGAAGAGATGAGTGATTTAGTTGAACATAGAGAATACGATATATGTGGAAATGGAAACAAAAGGACGATATTACTGGTACATGGAATAAGGATGACGAGAAAGATGTGGTTGCCACAAATGCTCGGACTCTCTGACAAATACAGGTTGATAGCACTTGATCTACCAGGCCATGGTGCCAACTCAATATGCAGGTTCAAACTCAAGCACTCGGTTGATGTAATAAGAAGGGTTATCCGAGAGAACAACCTTGACAGAGTTCTGCTGGTCGGTATTTCTTTAGGCGGTTATATAGCCATCAAGTTTGTTTCAAAGTATGCTGATAGGACCACAGGACTTGTCTTGGCAGGCTGTAGTGCGATGCATCAGGGCATTAAGACAATACCCTATCAGATCCTGAGTATAGTAAGCACCTACGTTGATCCCTCGATCTTAACCATATTCGAAAAACACTTTATAAGAAAATTTTCTAAAAAGGAGTATTCTGAATCGATAATAAATTCTGGTTTCTACTACAAGGTAATTCCTGATGTCATAAAGCAGATGAAGGGACACAATTTCTTGAATTATATCTTAAAATACAACAAGCCTGTGCTTATTTTAAATGGTGAGAAGGATCGTATATTCCGAACCCATGAAAATTTATACAACGAAACTCTTCGTGAATCCAAATTAGTTATAATAAAGAGAGCCAAGCATGTATGTAATCTTGAAACACCAGAAATATTCAACGAGCATCTTAGGGCATTTGCTGATTCCCTGAACTGGGAATGATATATCATAAACATCACAAGCCCCCTGTTTCTCTACCTCGTTTTCTATCCATTATAGATAGTATAATTAAGGCTCAAAGTACGCACTTTCAAATCCGTTTAGGCTATGAATGCACTTAAGCGGGATAGAGATAAAATACTTGACAACGTAGATTACGTATGTTAAAATAAAGTTGTAAAGAAACACTACCAATATGAAAACAGGCGCCATAAACCTACCTCTCCATGGCGGTAAGGCACCTGCCTGGCTGTTTTCAAGGATGAAAAAACTGGCAAGGTGCATCGCCATATGCATAATCGAGGAAGAGGGACCAAGAGGATTTCTACAGAAGATCTCCTCGCCGCTTTGGTTCCAATCACTCGGCTGTGTCCTTGGATTCGACTGGCACTCGTCAGGACTTACAACGGTCTCATGTGCTGCAATAAAGGAGGGTCTAAAAGAAGGAGAGGATGAACTTGGCGTATTTATTGCTGGAGGAAAGGGGATCTATTCAAGAAAGACCCCTTCGGAGATAGAGGCAAAGGGGGCTCGAATAGATACACCATATGAAAGCCTGATCTACGCCTCAAGAATCTCAGCAAAGGTAGACTCATCAGCGGTGCAGGATGGTTATCAGATATACCAACATATGTTTTTCTTCACCCAAAAGGGGGATTGGGCAGTCATCCAACAGGGGATGAATCCTCTAAGTAGATACGCAAGGAGATACCACTGGTTATCCGGTAATATAGACTTTGTGTGTGAACCACACTCTGGGATAATATCTCCAAAGATCGAAGAGAATGTACTGAATCTGGTATCAAGGAAGGCTATCAATGCCAGAGAAAAGATCACAGAGCTTGCAAACGAACATCCAGACAAAACCCAGAGAGAATTAATCACCCTCCCAAAGAGACACCCAATTATCACAGAAGATATAAATCCGACCAAGCTCTATAAGATATTTATAAGCGCATACGAGAGAGCACCACAGAACTTCGAAGAGCTTCTTGCAATAAAAGGGGTGGGACCTAAGACCCTAAGAGCCCTGGCTCTAATCTCTGAATTGTTATACGGGACTCCCTTAGACTTTAAGGATCCTGCAAGGTTCTCCTATGCTCATGGCGGAAAGGATGGTTATCCATACCCTGTTGACAGAACTTGTTACGACAATACCATTTCTATCTTAGATAGGGCAATAAGGTCTGCCAGACTCAACAGGAAAGAAGAACTTCTGACATTAAAGAGGCTGTACAGGTTTTATAAAGCATAGACTGGGGAAAAACGGGGTCTTGAAATCATATTCATTTTAAAACGACATCCATATGCGGTCAATAGGAGTAAATGTCAAAGTAGAAAGCCCTGGCTGGAAGAAGATCCTATCACAAGAAGGGGTTCCAATAGATCCTCGAAGTGATATCTGGATATTAGACAAAAAGACCTCCGAATTAAGGAAGTCTTTAGAGAAAGGCTGCCTTGTGCTTACACCATTTAAGAACCTCGACAAGGATGTCAGAGCAAATATTCGAAGGATAGTGGATGGTCCCTTCGGTTACTCAGCAGGAGAGATCGGCAACGGTTACATAATCGCTCTATCTTTTGATCCGTCTCAGCTGTTTTATAAAAAAAGAAGAATACCCTTCTACTCTGAGTATGGTTATCCACCTGATGAGGTGGTTGCGTCTGTAAACACGAAAGGTATAAGAAGAACGGTTGTAGGTTGTATCAGAGAATTATTCTCCAGAAAAGGCATTCCATACGTACACAAGTGGTACTATCCAAGGGGTAAGTCCTTGTTCTCTCTCAGGGTAGACACAGATTTTTCAACTGCGGAAGAGGTCATAGACCTACAGGAATCCTTGCAGAAATTAGATACAAAGGCGACGATATTCCTAAATAGCCTCGTCTTGAAGAATAGACTTCGAGATATTCTCCGCGGTGATCACACCTATGCCGTCCACTGCTATTATCATAGTGTATATCCTGACAGGATGAGAAACTACACAAACATTAAGAGAGCAAAGGAACTTCTTGAGAAAGCTGGGGGAAATTTAAGGGGCTTTGCTGCACCCTATGGAATCTGGCATGTTGACTTTCCTTCTGTGCTGGAGGAACTTGGGTTATCATACTCCTCCGAGTTTACTCTTGCCTATGATGACCTTCCCTTCAGACCCGATTTAGAAAGAGACGTTTTGCAGATTCCTATACATCCTATATGTCCAGAGAGACTGTTTATGTCAAAACACTCTGAACAGGACGTGATAGATTACTATATATCACTAACCAACAGGAATCATCAACAAGGTGAACCTACGATTATCTACAGCCATCCCACAGCACTTATAGAGAATTTCAAAATGCTACAGGAGATACTCGGACACGCAACGCAGGTGAGGGATATTTGGTTTGCTGATATGGACGAAATAGATATCTGGTGGAGAGACAGACAGAGATGCGAACTCAAGTGTTCGCTTGAAGAAAACACATTGATTGTGGATGCAAGCACACCCATACCCCTTGAAATAATACTCCCTGATGGTAAGAGATGCATACTTGACGCAAGGAGTCATATAGACCTATCGAAGGCGAGATTCACGACTCCCCCACCGATTACCTCTTTACCTGAAGTTCACTCCAGTAGACCGCGGCTCATCCTAAGAGAATTAGAAGCGAGATACCATAGATATAGAAACAGGAGACTCGAGAGGTCAAAATTTTCTTGACATTTAGTCCCTTTTGTAATATAATTAAGCGGTTATAAATGGATCTGATGAGGACAATAATACTACTCCTTGATGGATGCGGGGTCGGTGAACTACCTGACGCTGGAAAATATGGCGATTCAGGAAGCAGTACCATTCCGAACGTGGCAAGAGAATACAAGACACTATCCCTTCCAAATCTCCAAAGACTCGGACTCGGAAATCTCGTTCACATAGAGCATGTGCCTCCTTCAAGGGCACCCCAGGCATCATATGGTAAGTTAAGAGAACTATCCGCCGGTAAGGACTCTATTACAGGACACTGGGAACTTATGGGAGTTGTATTACCTAAACCATTCCCTGTATTTCCAGACGGTATTCCAAAAAGCATGATAAAGAAATTTGAAGATGCTATAAATAGAAAGGTCATAGGTGGTATGCCAATATCCGGTACCGTCATCATTGAAAAACTGGGTGAAGACCACATTAGGACTGGACATCCAATAGTATACACCTCTGCTGACTCCGTATTTCAGATTGCCTGTCACAAAGAGGTGATTCCCCTGGATGAGTTATACAGGATGTGCGAGATCGCCAGAGAACTTTTCCCTGATATAGGAAGGGTCATAGCAAGACCGTTTGTTGGGAAAGCAGGGCATTTTAAGAGAACTCCTGAGAGGAAGGACTACTCTCTGCCCCCTCCTTCCCAGACCCTACTCGATGTGCTAAAAAAAAGGGGATATCCAGTCGTTGGAATAGGCAAGATAGATAACCTTTTTGGACACAGGGGTCTTACTGACTCCCACCCCACAGAGAACAACAGACACGGGATGGAAACAGTCTTAGGTGAGATGGGTAAGGTTGAAAGAGTGCTAAAATATATAAA
>CAZRTU010000008.1:0-18938 GCA_964603075.1 uncultured bacterium | reverse complement strand
ATAGAGCGAACCGCAGTCATCATCCACCAAAAGCAGTGGGAAGCCCACAAGCAACTCGAAGCTATCGCACATTGGATAAGGTGGAGGTGTGGCATCAACATACCTAACAGTGAAACCAGACCAACCTGGATCGGTCTGGAGTACCTCGAACACTATATCATCATCAGAGTTCTCCACGGTATCGCCAGAGGTTACGCTGCAGAAGAGTGCAGTAGAATCTATAAAATTGACCACTCCTCTCTCATCGATAGAGCTTACTATCACCTCCAAATCGCTCCCATCACTCCAGGGATAATCATTTGTGAGCAATAGAGTGAGTCTGCAAGTATCCCCAGGTTCTGGTCGTCCATTGTCATTGCCGCCTATAGAGTCATCCACTGAAAATCCGCAGAGCAAAGGCCAGCAGTAATCAAACCTAGCGAGCGCCTTGAAAACATTAATCTTACCCTGTCCGAGCTTACCTTCTTCAAACAGTGAATCGTCAATTGGGTCACACGTCTCGAATATGAGATTCTCTATAAAAGTATTGGAAGAATCTGGGTACTTTGAGAATAAGAGGGCAGCCAAACCGGCAACTTGTGGGCAGGAACCAGATGTACCGGCTGCGGATTCATAGTATTCATCACCCTGGGCATTCGGGTCCGGATCAGTCCCCAAAAGGTCAACTGCGGGAGCACAGACATCAACCCATGTCCCGTAATTTGACCCGTCACCAGGACCCCATGTCCACTTGTGGTTATTGTGGTCGGTTCCTGCAACAGCAATGACGTTATCGTATCCAGATGGATAATGGATTCCCTCAGTATCCTCATTACCTGCCGCTCCACAAAGGACAAGACCGGCAAAGTGTGCCTGCTGTATCGCCTCGTTTACATACGAGCTGAAGCCTCCTCCTCCCCATGACATAGAGATAACATTGGCACCATTAAGCCTTGCATAGTGGATAGCACTCACGGCACGATTAGTGTTTATTAATCCAGGACTACCTGTTGCTGTACATCTAAATCCCATCATCTTTACATTGAATGCTACACCTGCGATTCCGATACCATTGTCTGTCACACCATTGGCAATACCGTTACACCATGTTCCATGGTCCTCATCCGGAGGCCATCCTGGATAACCAAAGTACGTCGGGGTAGGATCGTTATCGCTGTCAGTCCAGTCCCATCCAACTATGTCGTCAACATAACCGTTGCCATCTGTGTCCGTACCATCAAGAATCTCATCGATATTTCGCCATAGATTTGCATTCAGGTCAGGATGTGCTGTATCAAGCCCAGCGTCTACAACTGCGATAACAACATCCCGACTACCCGTTTGAGTATCCCATCCCTGAGGACAACTTATGTCTGGCAGATACCACTGTAGTGGGAAGAGAGAATCGTTTGGTGTGACGTACAGTTCATATAAATAATTTGGTTCGGCAAGTTCGACATCGAATGAAAGGGATATTGCACTTATAAATTCATCTACTCCAATCACATCATCGAACCTGATGACATAGGTCCTGTCAAATCCGTATTCAACATCCATCTGGTCTATCTTTCCCTGTATAAGTGGTTCTATGTTATGGATGTCGTATAAATCTTTTTTATCTGAAAGTGAAGATGGAAGTTCATATAAATGCGGTGACGATTCCCTAAGACTACTGTAAAATCTCACGATAGCCTCTCCAGGAACACATGCATTGTTAGCCAGAGGTAGAAGAATAGTAAATAATATAGCTGCAAGAGACATATAAACCCCCCGTTATAAAAATATCAAAAAACCACAGAGGACACAGAGAAGGGAGAAGGGAGATGAGAGAAAAGGGACGGATGATTTCTCGTTGATTTATAATTATGCATTGCTAACCGATAATTTTGAATTGATTTCTCTGTGTCCTCTGTGGTTCTGAACCACTAAGATGAGTCCTTGACTTAAGAAAAAAGGGGAGGGGATTCTCCCCTCCCCTCAATCCTGTAACTATCTCATCAGCAGAATTTTTCTGGTCGTCTCGTGTTCATCAGCTACAAATCTCAAGAAGTATGGACCACCCGGAACCTCGTCGCCTTGGTCATCCCTTCCATCCCATACTACAGTATGATTCCCTGTCGTTACCTCACCATTGTAGAGCATCTTTACTAACCTTCCCGTCAGATCGTATATCTCAATCGATGCCTTTGTTCTATAGGGGCAGGAATAATGAATTGCAATCTGTTGGGTGAAAGGATTAGGTGAGCTTTCATAGATCGAGAATTTATTGGGTAGCCCACCAGAATCTTCTATGCCAACCTGTGAATAGACTGTCGTCAAAACTGTATCATTGGCTGGAAAACTATCGTATGATGTTTGGGTGAAGAATGTTACAGTAAAATCCTTATCTCCATAAGGAACGACCCATTCATCAAAGGTTACGAGCGCAGAATCACCTCCAGCAAGGTCTGTAATCATCTCCTGATCGGAGTATCCCTTTCCTCCAACCGTATCAATAGTACATGCGACAATGAACGAATCCATAACCTCTGTATGGAAATTCTTTACGTATACCTGTGGATTATAAGAAGAATCTGCGTAAACGGTTGCGGGCGGGCTGACTATCGTAGTGGGACCAACATCACCATATTCGCCCTCCCAGAGAGTATTGACCTGACAGGTGACTATTAAAGTATTGTCAGAGATATCCTCATCACCCAAGAGGCATGCCTTGGCAATATAATGTACCACAGCGTTGAAGCCTGAGCCAGGGTCAGTTAACTCATCAGAGCAGTAGAAATCTGCAAAACTTACCTGCTGTGTCTCACCGGCGGCAAGGGTAACCTCAACGATATCATAGTAGAACCCATTGAGGAGCATCACAGTATCCTGATCCTCGTTAAGTGCGGAGTAGTAACTGGGGCTCTCTACCTCGAACCTTGCCTGGAGCGTGACTTCCTCAGCCCCTTTATTATGATACGTAGCCATCGGTATATAGGTCTCGCCTGTATAGGACGTGGAGTCAGGCCAGTGGGGAGGTTCCTCTATTGAGACAACCTCGACGTCCCCAGGAACGATCGGGACCTTATGATAGATGTATGGATTGTCTGTCATCGGTCCCTCCTCCTGAACATAACTTCCGAGTCCAAGGTCGTGCTGATATATTATATGGAGTGTATCGTTTACAACGCGGGCAACGCTTGGACAGGTCTCCTGTAGATCATCCGTCAAAGTTATATCAACCTGTGGACCCCATGTCTCTCCACCGTCCATTGACCTCGCTGCATATATATCTGAATTGGCGGGATACGCAGTAACTAAGTCCCAATCCTCAGGTAGAAATTCCTGCCAGACACAATATAGATAACCATTGCCGTCCTCTCCAAGCGCCGGCTTGTCTGCCAGGTGTGTATTGCCGTATGCGTTGAGTGTCCCTACACCTTCTGGATACTCAGAAGGACAGGACAGGGCAATGAGTGATACTGTCGCCTTGTCAGGAGAATAGTGCCATATAGGATTCCTGAGAAAAGGAAAGTAATATCCAGGTCCAGTCCTGGTTCCGAAACTTGCGCTGAAAACTATGTGTAGATTATCATTGTGGTCAAAAATCCCCCAGCCTCCGAAATCTGCGTGTGGAGTCATATACCACTCATATGTATTACCGGTCGGTTCTGGTATGGCGTCCATTACATCGTATTCTCTACCCCAGGATTTTCCACCGTCGGATGATAGAGCGAACATCACGTGCGAATTGAATGTCGGTTCCTGGAAATCCCTCGTCCACATCATACATGCCATGTCGCTGACCTTTGATGGAAACTGGTTATGACCAGATCTCGAAACACCATAATATAACAAATCCGACCATGTGACTCCCATGTTTGTCGAATATGCATAGTAGACCTCGTCATTATCACCATGTTGGGCAACAACCGAAATCGAATCGTTACTGGTCACGCCTGTCCTTGGCCATATCACATTGTCTGGTGACAGTTGAACAAAGGTAAATATCCCAAGCCCAGCAGCAAGATCCGCACCCACAGCAGTCGTGGGACCTGCCCCTCTGTGGAGTGCAACCACCGCCCTACCATCAGAGAGTACATCTACGGTTCCGTACCCCGACCTTGTAGCCTGGCACGCAGTTCCTCCATTCGTTCCGTCTCCAAAAAGCCACCCGGCAAGAGGGTCATAGCAATTATAATACACCTGTCTGTCGGGGAAATCAGGCCCTGCAACATTTGACCAGATCCATATCAAGTGGACATAGCCGTTATCTGGATCGAATTGTATCCTGCTGAGTGCCGGTCCATTGTACTGCCAGTCATAGGTGGTAGAACCGACAGTATCTATATCACCAACCGCAACCTTTTGAGAATGATAGACCATAATGTTATCTACAGGGGATTCAGTAACCTCCCCGACAACATCTGCGTTATCGACCTCTGTCATCGCTTTACCAATCATGCTACTTCTGGGGGTCTCCATCAAATTTGCCCCAAAGGCAGCAGCTGCGAGGAACAGAATGCCCACATAGCATACGACAATCTTTCCTCTCATGTCCACCTCCTTTTCAAAAAACAAGTAAAAAGATTATCAAATCCCGAATGAAATAGACACTCTATGAAGTCCTGCCATATATTCATGGTCCTCATAGCAGTAGTCCAGGACAGTCTGTGAGAGGCGAAAGCCTGCACCGACAGTGAAACCCCTCGAATTCTTCTCTGTATAACCTGCTCTCAAGAAATAAGAATCAAGGAACACATATTCCACTCCCACCCCAAAGGTGGCAGGCTGGTCTGACAGATGGATTATATCACCTGAGAGCGTAATCCTCGCACCAGGATTCGAAAAAACGTCAGCTGCAAAACCTCCCTGGAATGTCATTGGGAGCGAGAAAGCCTGTGATATTATTGTGGCTCTCTCACCTCTCTCCCTATCCTCGTCCTCGAGGTCAACAACCAAAGGTTCACCCGTGTACCGCATATCCGGACCAAAATTTCTCATAACAAACCCGAAACGGATGTTACGAACTCCTGTATTATAAACCCCACCTATATCAAAGGCAACACCGTAGGCGGAAACCTTTGCAAGATTCTGACTCAAACCCTTGATCGAAAAACCAAGAGAAAACTTATCGGTCATCATCCTGCCATATGTAATACCAAGGGCAAAGTCATTACAGGAGAATTTATTCCCCGTTCCCTCGGGTTCCTCTTCGGTGGTCTCTTCCATCTCTCCCGATAGAAACGCCTCTATACCTATGCCGAAGGATCCCCCAGCCATTGGAAACACAAACGCCGCGTTTTCGAGGCTGGTTCCGGCAAATGCCTTGGCATGAGTGACGTTAAAAGATAAGGAGGGAATGCTCGCTATTCCTGCAGGATTCCAGTATATGCTCTGAATTCCTTCACCAATAGCCGAGTATGCCCCGCCAAGCGCAACAGGTCTCGCCCCTCCCCCAAAGGTAAGAAAGGAAGCTCCTGTTCCACCAAGCTGGACACCGAACAAAGAGGACACATAAAAGATCAATATCAAGGAGGTTAGTACAAATATCTTCTTCATAAATTCCTCCCCTCAAGATGAGTCGATTCAAAATGGTAATGCAAAAACCTTTACAAGATCGTTAACTGTATCTGTAATATAAACCCTGTCATTAAATACCATTATATTATGAGGGTTCATGAGTTGACTGAACCCGTCACCCTGTATTCCCCATCTCTTAACAAAGGCTCCGGTTTCTGTTACTACCTGTATTCTATGATTATCCGTATCTGCTATATAGAGGTAGTCTTCGTACCAGAAAATACCCTGGAGCCCAATGAAGTCTCCATCGCCATTGCCAGCCGTACCCCACTCATCTACAAAAACCCCGTCCTTGGTGAAGACCTGTACTCTACTGTTTTGAGTATCGGTTACATAGAGTCTGTCCGTGTTGTCCTGGGTAATGCCTGTCGGTCTCATAAATTGTCCGTCTTCTGAGCCCTCTTCTCCCCATACTGCGATGTGTTCACCGTCCTTGGAAAATTTGTGCACCCTGTTATTGCCAAATTCAGTAACGTAGATAAAGTTGTCATCAATAACTATTCCACATGGATATTTCAAAAAGGTATCTTGTGTTCCATATACACCGAAGCTATCCACCCTTGTTCCATTCTTATCCAATTTCACAACCTGATGATCCGCCCACTCTGTAACATACACATTGTCTTCATCTATAGCTACGTCTCTCGGTGAATCGAATCCATTCCATTCCGTAACGAGATTGCCCGATAAATCAAACTTTTTTAGACTCCCTTCACCGAAGTAGGTTACGAATATATTCAGGCCATCAGTGCAAATGCCTGTGGGATTAACCCCCTCACCAAAGCCTGTCTCGAAGAGGTTTGTAATCTCTACTTCCCAGGGATCAGACCACTCACTCATCGCCTCGTACCTGTCTCTGGTCCTCACCCTGACATAAAATGTTCCAGATGTGTCTCTGTATGCGTAAGGAGTGGAGTAAAAATTCAGGGTATCTATGCTGAAATCACTCGTATCTCCGTTACCCCACGCAAACTGGTAGGCCTTCTTCTGCTCATCAGGGTCTGTATCGTCTTCGTGTCCCTCTGCTTGAAACACATAGGGAGTAGAGGCAAATCCATAATTTGGTCCCGACACAATCCGTGGTTTTAATGGTGGTCTATTGGGTATATATATCGTATCTGGAGGTGACCAGTCAGATAATCCCCCTGATTCATTTCTTGCCCTTGCCATAAATACATAGTATCCAGTGTCAACAAATGTATAAGGTGCCCTGAAGATTGTGTCGGTCTGAAAACCCGACCAATCACGAAGTGAATCGTTGCGAGAAAACTGACAGGAGATCCTGTCACCGGCAACTCCGGGGGAGGAAACAGCTGCATTCACCTCGTATGAGCCAAAATGAAGTGTGTCGGGTAATCCAGGTGAAAGCGAAGAATCCAAAAGGACGGGAATTGACGGTGGTGCCATCTTCGTGGCAATGGTAATCGTATGGGCATCGGACCAATTGGATTCTTTACCATTTACATCCTTTGCCTTTGCCCTTATATCATATGCATTTGGATTATCCCATGAATGCGAGAAATATACTGCAGTACCCTCGGATACGAATTCACTCCATCCAGATATTCCACCATCCCCCCAGTCTATCTGTAATGCTACATCATCCCCTTCGGGATCATAAGTGGTTGTGTAGAATGTATAAGTACTATCTACCCAACCATTCGAGGCACCAAAAGGAATAGAGGGCGTTTCAGGGCTTTCGTTCCTCTTACATCCAATGATTATTAGCAGTGGTATAATCAAAAATATCAAAGCAATATATCTCTTCATTATACCCCCAGTTAAAAATATTAAATGGACGGGTTGAAAAGGAAAATTGTCAATTACAAATTACCAATTACTAATTTTGATATTTGATTTTTAATTTTTAATATGTTATCTTACCTTACTACCGCAAACTTACCCACCTTCTCTTTGCCATCAGGGGTAACCACCTGGTATATGAAGAGACCGCTTGTTACTTCATAACCTCCGTCTGTCTTCAGGTCCCATGCGTGGGAACCCTGTACCTCTTCTTCGCCCATAACATCGGGTCTGAAGTAGGTAGCTACAGTCTCGTCATGTTCTATCTTCCTCAATAAGAGTCCTGCCGAGTTGAATATCCTTATCGCACATTTGGACGGAAGTCCCTGGAAATAGACCTTCCTTTCAAACTCTGAGGGGCCATCCCAGACAGCGGACACGTAATATGGATTTGGAACGACCCTTATGTCTTCAAGTGTGTAAGTACCCTTAGGCCTCTTTGAGGTAGTCTGGACTGTAAATTCGTCATCGGTTGTACTTCTGATAAGTAACTTAACGAGGTATATATCTCCTGTATCGGGATGTGAGAATGCCGAGTCCTTCTGGAGTGCATTCATAGTTATGTAAACCCTTGGTGGACCCCATGAAACGATAATATTGATAGAGATTGGATTGGGGTCTGGGTAGATCGAATTTTCTCCACCTGTGTAGAAGAAGTCCGCGGGCTCTTCAGTATTCACATTCCAGACCTCAAAGGGTGTCTTTCTGCCGTAATAGTCATAACTACCAGTATCTGAAAAGATTATGAGATAATTATTGCGAGGCTCTACCACCAAGTCAGATACGGGGGTGAAAACAAAATCAAAATCGGAGCTACCCCATATCCATCCGGTCTCCAGTTCGTCTATAACTCTCTCTGTATCAATTACCGGTCTCAATACAGTGGCAACTTGGAATGATAGACCATCAATAATAGGCGTAGACTCAAAATTTATATACGTGCTGCTGTCGATCAAGATTACCTCTTCGCTATCCTCCTCCACCCTAACCAACTGCCAGAAGTCGGCAGAGTCTGTGCCAGGATGGGTTGTTCCAAACCTCAGTTTATAATCTGTATCAAGCACCTCGTTAGGATTCGCTATATGTGCCTCAAACCTTATGTCACCAGATCCGCCAATCCTCACGATTTCAGGCTGCTGGGGAAACTGGTAATCCGCTGCCTCTTTCCTCGGTATTGCCCAGTATTTTTTACCTGTCATCCCACTCTCCAATTCTTCAACCCCATAGTGAGGGAGCGGCCGAGAGTAGGAGTTTACCGAATAGTAGTAGGTCACTCCATCGATAAGGTCTTCATCTACATAGTATCTCTGCAGACCAAAATCGTTTCCATGTTTATCACCTTTAAAACTCCTTATGGTAAACTGATCACCGGCATTCGGATCTATATCTGCACCCGGCTGTGATGGGTCGTACTCCCCATCTCTGATTGAAACGTAAAACCCATCCATATATATGATACTCTCCGATATATAGCCGGGGTCTGTCTCGTATGCATCAGATGTCATGGTCTCTTTTATACAATAACCACCCCCGCTGTCCTCAGCATGCGGCTCATAGTGATAGGGAGTCTGCTCTGTTACATTATATACACCAAAATGGTCTTCGGCGTCAAAGTCTATAGTGTACAAAGAAGTTGTTAAAAGTGTATCAAAGCCTCTAATGAAATCGAGAAATTCTATCTGGGCATTAGTTACCCCTCTCTGATATTTAACAAGCACGGTGTCTTTTGTCTGCGAGCCAACAATGTCGAAGTCTGAAAGAAGCTCCCAATCACCTGCAATACCGGTGAGGCTTCTGTAGATCCTGTAACCCTCAAAGGTACATTCACCACTCATAGGACATATATAACTTTCAGGCGAAGTGTCCCATGATAGGTAAACTGTCTCATCTGCGGGTACTATCTCCACTGTTGGTGAGGGAGGCGGAGAGAAGCCAAGATATCCATTCTCAAACTGTGTAAGGGCGTACCTCGCCCTCTCTTTCAATTCGTCAAGAGTTTCACCTACGACTATGGCGACTGTGAAGTCGACCTCATCGCCTGATTCACCAAAAGGAGCAAGGTCAAAGGGTCCACTCGATGCCAGTTGTCTTATATCTCGCGGAATAGACCACGTCATAAATGATGTTCTCGCCATATACTCATGCCTCAAAGCATCCTGCAGATCTTCATCTATTGGGTCACCGTAGAGCCAGGTCTGAACCCCTGTTAGACCGTTGCCATACGGACTCTCGCACATCACTCCGCCGACATATCCAGCCTTAGTCATCCAACCGGGTTCATACCCGTCTGAGTCGTAAGAGTAGGTTAGATTGAGGGTCCTATCAAAGCCCATCATGTCGTCCCAGGCACCTTGATCAGAATCGTCTATGCCTGCACCAATGTCATTGTCCATAAAGTGGGCAACATATACATCCTTAAGACGATAGGGATTCATATTCTTTATCTTCCAGTTTATGAAGAAATAGGCATCGTTGTAGGGATAGTTCCAACAATAGGTTCTCTCTTCGATCCTCAAGCCCAATTGTGTGCCCGCATATGGACCCGCATCTCTTATCCATATTGTGGTTGCATCTCCCGAAGGTATATAATCGCCTGCAACCGCGTAGGTGTCCTCAAGTGAGATGACATCCCCCTTTTCAGGGTCAACCCAGGTCGATGAATCGGGTCTCTTCGCGTTTATTAGCATGTCTGCAAAGGGCCATCTCGCCTGATAGCTCTCCGGCTCACTACCGGGCTGCGCAAAGAGATAGTCACCCGCTCCTGTTCCCTGTCTTATGCGCTGGGTCGAAAAGCACAGACCAAGATAAGAGTAATCATTACCACCTATGTCCTCAACCTCGGGTATGCTCATGGCTCCGAGGTCAGATGCATATGCGGTCTCGATACACTTTGGAACCCACTCTATGGTGTCTCCATCCTCAATTATGGGACACAAGGCATTCACCCAGAGACCAGCTGCATAGGTATAAAATTGATCTGACCCCGCAGGATACTCGCAGGCAAGTCCCCTCAGATCAGGATAGACATCCTGAGACCAGAACGGGAAACTACCATCGAAATATTCCCAGTCGGGTGGTCTCACAAATGGACCTCCACCCTGACAGGTGTTGCTTATCATATAATCTGTTACATTACCAATGCCAACCCAGGCTATCATCCACCAGTCTGCTGGTTTATATGTTATCTCACCTTTTGCCCCTGCGCCTGGATTATAAGGGTATCCTGGCTGCATGTTACGTTTACTTTCTGGTGCTATTGCAAATAGTAACAAAGGAATGAGCATCAAGACGATACCCGGTAATATCTTCCTATGCATATCTCCTCCTATCCCCATACAAAATTTAATTCCATCTTTAAACTATTATATTTCAAAAGGGGTTAATTTACTAACCCAGGTAAAGATAAACCCAGAGTAACAGACTCAAAAATGTAAAATTTCAAATCTAAAATCAAAACTCCAAACTCACACCTACTCTTATCAATAGAGGTTCACTGTAGTTTCTTGTGTCGTCGCAGAATTTTTTCCAGTTTGCCAAATCCGCAAGATAAAGATTATAGGCGTCTTCTAATGTCGGATTGTCCGGGTCCTCAGCGTACTTACGCAGTTTATACGGGTCATTTGCAAGATCTGTCTCGTATTTCACAGGGTCCCATTTTGGGGGATCACCGTCGTCATCTGGCGAACCCGTCTCAGGATGCACGTTTACCACGTTCATGATATCGAAAACATTCCTTACATCAAAGAATAGGGTATACCTAAGGTTGCCAAATCTGAAGCCCTTATCAACCCTTATATCGAGATTCGTGTATGAAGGTATCCTCTTCGACCCCCTCTCAAGAGGCGTACCCCTGAGGTCTGTTGGAGTATACGGTGGCCCCGTCATATACAAGAACTGGATGTTGGCGTTCAAATCCGAAAGCATGGAAAGCCACATTGGTACGTCTCCAAAACCCTTGGAGAGGTCTCTCGCGGGAGGAAGATAGAAATTCAAAGCAGTCTTCAGAGAGTGTGTTACATCAAACTCGAGTGGATACGTCCTCTTCGGAAGTGGTATATCCGTATTGAGATACCTATAATAGAATTCTGTACCCGATGAACCTGTACCCTTTGCGTTGAGGTAAGAGTATGTTATGGAACCCGATATTAACCCAAACCTCCTTGTAAAACTCACATCCACTCCTGAGATTGTAGCGAAGTCTTCCAACTCATAGATAGTATATGTTGCGAGCTTCCTTCTCCAGAAGGTTGATATTTCGTTAGTCGACAGCAGATTTTCAACATCCTTGAAGTAGGCGGTAATCTCTGCACTCATGTCGGGTGTGAAGGCATGTGCTATACCGACCTCGTACGCAATGGTCTTCTCTGGTGGTAGGTCAGGATTACCCAGCAGAGGAAGACCTGATGTAATGTCTGCCTCAAGGTTCTGGTATATATCCTCAAGGGCAACCGGCTGGAAGAAATGACCATAGTTCGCAAAAAGCTTTGTCCTATCTGTAACCGCAAAAGATATTCCAAACCTCGGTGATATTTGCGCCTTAACGCTGGCCTTCTCCTGTCCAGCATCAAGTGAATCTAACTTTATATAAAATTCAGAATTCGGGTTGAAGTAGTCAAATCTCACGCCTGCATTTATAGTAAGGTCTTCATACTCGAGCTTATCCTGCAGGTATGCAGCAGCAGTAATGGGATTTTTACTATAGTCATCTGTATACGGATTGCGATTGACAAACTGAACATCTGTAAGCTCAAGGTCGTGATATCTTACAAATCCTCCGCCCTTGATCTGATTGTAGTTGTTGATCTGAGACGTTACAGACGCATCGACCGTAAAGTGCGATGTGGTGTGTTCATGCCACCACGGTCTGAAGTAGTAACGGTATCTACGGAATTCGTTCTCGTTATATCTTATATAATATAGATTTCCACTCGGCATAAATTCGTGAAGACTATCCTGGCTGAATAGAGTATCCGAGAGCATCCTTCTAACACCCTCAAGATAGAGGTCCAGGTCGAACTCATGGTAGTATATGCCACTGCTGTCCTCAGTAAATCTCCACTCATTTGCCTCATAATATCTATCATTTAGAGCCTCTATGGCATGCTCCCACATCTCCATACTGTCTCTACCTGTCCAGAACCATTCACCAGAGGCGGGATCCCAGTATCCATAGTCTGCTATGTTCTGATAATACCACATCCACGCCCTCTCTTCAGACCAATCCGATGCCCACTCTCTCGTTGCATAGTCATACCACCCCGAATCAACTGCTATCGAGACCCAGGGAAGTCTCTTACCTATAGCCTTGAAATCGTTATAATCTTTTCCATCCTGAGAGCTTGCCTTATATGATGTCTGAAAACCACCGATATTTAGCGTATAGAATGTATTGGGCGATAGTGTGTGAGTGATCTGGAGATTCAGCTGTATATTCGACCTCTCTCTCTTCGGCTGTTCTCCTATCCAGTTGCCTTCAGAATAATCGTGTATATAGTAATGATAGACCTGTTTTGAGTAGTTGCCATTAAGGAGTGCCTTGAGATTTGGCGTGGGCTTCCAGGCAATCTTGGCGGTACCGCCTATCCTTTTCACATCGTTGTTGGTCAGGTAGGTCGTGTCCATATAACCCTCGCCGGATATAAAATAGGTAAGGTTCTTAAGAAACGGAACCGGTCCGCCCATTGAGATATTCAAATCCTGATAGCCGTAGTCTCTCTCTCCAAAGACCTTGTCTGTTGCATACTCTATATCAAGACCAAATCTTTTTCCTCCTTCTCGTGTCACGATGTTCACCAGACCCGACATAGCCTCTCCATATTCGGCATTAAATCCTCCTGAGAGTATGAGCATCTCTTGAATGGCCTTATTTGATATGTTAATACCTGCCTGTCTCGTAGCAGGGTCATTGACTGAGATTCCATCTACATAATATGCGACCTCGCCCGTCCTGCCACCTCTTATGTGAAGACCTCCCGAATATTCCCCATCGGTCTCCACTGCACCAGCCTGCGCTGCAACTATGTCCTGGAAATCTGAAACAGGCATTCTTTCAATGTCTTCGGTCTCGTAACGCTTCATCGAAGATGTCACGTCTCTCTGGACGATCGGTCTCTCAGCAGTTACAACAACCTCCTCTCCCTCAATCACAGTAGGCTCGAGTCGGAAATCCAACCTCGTAGTCATGTCGGCAGATACCTTTACATTCTCCACCCTCGTTATCTTATAACCCATCATACTCGTTGTAAGTGTATACGTACCGACGGGAACATTGATTATGAAGTATTCACCTTCCGGGCTGGTAGCAGCACCCATAGTGGTCCCTTCTATCACCACGTTAACAAAGGGGAGAGCTTCCCCCGTCTGTTTATCAGTGACCTTCCCTTGGATTTTACCTGTAACTGCGCCAAAACTATATGAGGCGAGCAGCAAACCAACTAATACCAAGATGTATCTCTTCATACCGCCCCCTTTTTAAAATTCTCTTAGGGCAAATGAGGATCTTAAGTCCTTATAAAATTGGAAAACGTAAGTCAAATCTGAATTTCAGAATGATTTGTATACATTTCGTATAATCTAACAAGTATAGCACATTTTCCCTCTATTGTCAAGAAAATTTTTGCAGTCAGCCGTCCTTTATAATCGACTCTACGGGGTTAAATCCGAACCAATATGGTATCTCATTCTCGTTCTTACAACCGCAAATAAGGATATCAGCCCTTTTGCCCTCTTCTATACTGCCTCTTTGTACTTCTCCAATGGCGTATGCAGCATTAATTGTCGACGCACATAGAGCCACGCTGGGTGTAACTCTGTAAAGTATACATGCAAGGCCCATAACCAGAGGCATCAGGAGTATGGTAGAGCTGCCTGGATTGAAATCCGAGGCGATTGCATAGGGTATACCTTCTTGAGAAAACCTCTTTGCAGGTGCTGGCTTGCCGGAGAGGAAAAAGGTTGTTGCAGGCAGTAGAACCGCTATAGCACCTGCATCCTTGATACTCTTTATACCTACCTCGGAAGGATAGGATAGATGACCGCAGGACACCGCACCAACATCACTTGCAAGTTCACTACCTCCGGATGACGTTAGTTCATCTGCATGAATCTTGGGGAGTAATCCGAACTTTTTACCCTCAAGGAGTATCTCCTTCGACTCTTCTTTAGTATAGACCCCTTCTTCGCAGAATACATCTATGAACTTTGCAAGCCCTCTCCTTGCCACCTCTGGAATCATCTCATTTTTAATTTTACTCAGATACTCGCCTCTACTCACCTCGGTGGGGAACTCGTGCGCCCCGAGAAAAGTCGGGACAATGGTCTGAGGAGACAACTTCCCTAACTCTTCTATTACCTCGAGCATCTTAATCTCATCCTCTGTAGAAAGCCCATAGCCTGATTTTATCTCGATAGATGTCGTTCCCCATGAGAATGCAAGCTCAAGCCTCTTCTTCGCCAGGTGGATCAAAGTCATCCTGTCCGCACCCCTTGTCGCCCTTACAGTGGAGAGTATGCCGCCACCTTCTCTTGCTATCTCCTGATAAGATATCCCCTTCAATCTCTTTACGAACTCATCCTCTCTCGATCCCGCAAATACAAGATGCGTATGGCAATCAACAAAACCAGGTATAATGAGTCTCCCTCTCGCATCCACCGATTCCCTTGCGGAAGCATCACTGTCAATTTCGTCTATATATCCATCGTCTATAAGTATGTTTGTATTATCAAGCACAAGCGGTGACCCCATGCTGGCTCCGCTTACAGGTCCTTTCTGGAACGTTACAATCCGTCCTCCTATGATCTTTAAGTCTCTCATTATTCTATATGGGGCATTTTATCCCCGTTATATTTTTATTGTATCGCAAGGCTTTCAGCCTTGCGATACAGCGAACCTAAACCCTACATCCCAACACATCGTCGGGGCAGGGCAGGCAGGAATTTAATTCGTGCCAAATAATTCTGTATCCTTCTTTTGCAGGCATAAAGCCTGCGGCTACCATCTAGCTCACCTAAAGCCTGCATAGGGGTATCTTTCCAGTCATCTGTATATTATACCTGCGTAATCTCTTTTTATAATCTGCGTTACAATCTGTGCAATCATCAGTTCAAATATCTTATAATCATTTAATAAACTTATCTTATAGTCACCTTCTCAATATAGTCTGAAAGGGTCTTCTTTAAAGTATTTAATTCGGATTCTGCATACGTCGGTCTATCCTTAAAAACCTCGAGCAGCATCTTTAACTTTCTCGGTCTCTGGAGTACGAACCTCTTTGCATCTTTCAACCATTTACCCATTATCATTCCCTCCTCACTGGATAAGAAATCGGGAAATACCGTAGTCCTAAATTCGTACTCAATACCGGATTCCATAATCAATCTGATGCTCCTATCGATGTCTTTTAAGTTTACCTTCGTCCCTGAAGCTATGTTATATTTCTCGGGTACCGCCTTTATATCCATGGCAATATAATCTAAAATCTCCTTGCTCAATAATTCTTCTATCATCTCCGGGATACTCCCGTTGGTATCGAGTTTTACATGAAATCCCTCTGAAGTTATCTTTTCTGCAAAACCCAAAAGCTCTTTATGCATGGTGGGTTCCCCGCCTGTAATACATATACCGTCGAGAATACCTTTTCTTCTCTTGAGATGATCAACAACATCTTCCTCGTCAATTCTCTGTAGTTTCTCCCAGCCTACGACCAACTCGGGATTGTGACAGTAGGGGCATCGAAAGTTGCAGCCACCAGTAAAGACCACTGCACAGATCCGCTTGGGAAAATCTATTATGGACACCTTCTGTAATCCTCTTATCATGCTCGGGCCTCGGGTTCTTCAGGGTTCGATCGCTGTTCTTGAAGATTGACTATGATTATAAAACCTTTTCCGTATCTTAAGACATTCAGTGCGAAGGTCAACCATCCTATCTTAGCCTATACATAAAGGTGACTATCCCCTTTTGTGACTCCTGTGGGAGATTGGTCGGGATTTTCTCAAATCTCCACTCTTTCAACACATCAAGGGTCAGGCGGTCAAAGATCTCGCCACCCCTCTTGGTTAGAACGAGCCTCTCGATACTCCCATCAGGAGATACCAATATCTCAACCTTAACATCTGTTTCGATATTGTATCCCTCTGGGTAAGGCGGTATGACCTTATAGAGAAGTCTCCTTCTGGATAATTCACCTTCGATGAAATAAGATTCACCTTCGATGAAAGAGGGGGATGGTGTCTCCTTTGCCTCGCCCTCATCGGTTAGGGATATAGGTGGGAGCTCCTTTGATGGTGGCTCCTGGACCACATTATCATCGGTTCCTTCCTTAGCATGTGGTAAAATCACCTTTTCTTCTGTTGATTCTTTTCCCTCTTCTATGCTACCTGGATGAGTCTCAGCAGGAACCCTTGCAGGTTGAACATACTCGAGCAATCCAACCTCAACGAATTCGGGTTCGGCAAAGTATACTCCTACATCTATAAACCTGAGCGAGACCAAGATGATGATATGAAAGATTAGAGATGCTATAAGCCCCTTTGCAAGATTACTCATAAGCGTATTTTTTAAATAAACCCAAACAATGAAAGAAAATTTTTTATTTCCCGACGCTCCTACCAGAACCGATAAGTCCCGTTAATTCTCGTATAACCTCCTCCAAGCCTTCTTTTTTGAGTGCCGAAATTAGAAACGGTTTTGGCAAGATCGGTAGTTCTGCGAATCTATACCTTTCATTAAAAAGATCTATCTTGTTAATTGCAGTCAGGTAAGGCTTTTTTAGTATGTTGGGGTTATACTGCTCTAACTCGTTTATAAGATTTCCAAGGTCAGAAACTGGATCCCTCGTGGCGTCAAGAATAAAGAGCAGTACCTTTGTCCTTTCTATATGTCTCAAAAAATCCAATCCTAAACCCTTGCCCTTGTGCGCATCCTCGATTATGCCAGGTATATCTGCTATAACAATTTCATCCCGGGTGGTGCCAAGTACGGGTGTGAGTGTTGTAAACGGATACGACGCTATCTTGGGCTTTGCATTTGACACACTGGAGAGGAAGGTTGACTTTCCGGCATTTGGGTAACCTACTAATCCTACATCTCCAATTAGCTTTAATTCTGAAATCAACTCTTTCTCTTCTCCAGGTTGTCCTTCTTCATATTCTCTCGGAGTCCGATTGGTCGGCGAGGCGAACCTTGCGTTTCCCTTTCCTCCTCTACCGCCACCAGCGACAACTACATTTTCTCCTGCATGCAAAAGATCCGCTATGACTTCACCATTCCAGTATATTACTGTACCTGGAGGAACCTTTACATAAAGATCTTCACCATCCCTACCCTTTCTGTTCTTTCCACTTCCATGTCTTCCATCCTCTGCTCTGTAATGGGGTTTATAGTACAGATTAAGGAGGTTTGACCGCTCCGCAGAGGCTATAAAAACCACATCTCCACCGTCCCCCCCATCGCCTCCATCAGGACCCCCTCTTGGAATGAACTTCTCTCTTCTGAAACTTATGCAACCATCACCGCCTCTACCTCCGCGCACCCATACTTTAACCTTGTCAATGAAACCTTTCATTCGATTGGGGTGTTAAACATCTGAGCCCGCCTGAAAAAACCATCCGACTCTGCGTTAGAAATTCTTACGTAACTATGATAAAATATTCTCATTAACTATCATCTCTTGGAGTCTTTCTGATCTTCTCCAATATCTCTGTTGTCGAATATCCAGGTACAATATCCACTCTCGCAATCTCGCCTGCGATATCTCTGCCTACTATCTCATCCTCTTTCCAATCCTTGCCTTTTAGCAGTATATCGGGTTTAATTGCCTTTATCAGGGAGTATGGTGTCTTCTCGTCGAATATCACAACATAATCTACATAGTTAATCGAGGACAGGACAGTCGCCCGTGACCTCTCGTCCAAAATGGGTCTTCCCTCTCCCTTTATTTCACGTACAGACCTGTCAGAGTTAAGTCCGACAATAAGTATATCTCCTCTATCCTTAGCCTTTCTGAGCAATTCAATATGCCCAATATGTATTATATCAAAACAGCCGTTTGTAAATATGATGCGTCTGTCTTTTTCTCTTTCCTCTTTAACTAATGAAACGACCTCTCTTCTGGATATTATTCTACCCATTATAAGGAGAATCTAAATGAGAAGGCAATGGTTACTTTTATCTTTTACCGCCTAAATAGTTAGTAACCAAAAATACGAGGACGGGTGAATCTATTAATGAGTGGTGTGGCTGCATTCATAAGCAGTATTGAATAAGACACACCTTCGGGGTACCCTCCCCATAATCTTATAAGAACAGTTATTACTCCACACCCCACTCCGAATATCCACCGTCCCTTTTTTGTTATCGGTGAAGTGACGTAATCCGTTGCCATAAAGAATGCTCCCAGGAACAGACCCCCCGAGAGGATGTGAAATAGGGGGGTGAGGGGAGTAACTCCAAACAGCCAGAGCACACCAGTAAGAAAGAAAACAGTAGAAAAATATGAAAGTGGAATTCTGTAGTCAATTATCTTGTAAAAAATAAGAAACATACCACCGATTAAGAGAAGTAAACAGGAGGTCTCTCCTAAACATCCACCCCG
>CAZRTU010000007.1:18319-19712 GCA_964603075.1 uncultured bacterium | reverse complement strand
ATATATTCTTGATTACATCCTCTGTAGAGAAACAGTCGTCCAATTCTTTCGGAGATAGTAACTCTCTAATACCCTCTTCTTTCAAAAGCGTTTCCCTGAATTCTCTTCTATCCCTCATGCTCTTGAATGCCGCCCTTTGCACAATGTTATAAGCCTCCTCAGGTGGCATACCCTTCTCGATGAGCTTAAGCCTGACCTGTTGTGAAAAAATTATCCCCCCTGTCTTAAAGACATTCTCTTTCATCCTCTCTCTATCCACCTTAAGATTTTCGACCAAATCCTTGACCTTTTTCAGCATGTAATCCAGAAGAATAGTAGAGTCCGGCAATATGATTCTCTCGACAGAGGAATGGGATATATCCCTTTCATCCCAAAGTGCTACATTCTGCATAGATGGGATTGCGTTAGCCCGTAAGACCCTCGCAAGACCGCATATCCTCTCCGATATAATAGGGTTCTGTTTATGTGGCATTGCTGAAGAACCCCTTTGCCCTTCCACAAACGGCTCTCTTACCTCATCTCTCTCCGACTGCTGCAGGAGCCTTATCTGAAGAGCAAAGTTTTCAAGAGAGGAGGCGACCAATGCGACAACCGATAAGAGGTGAGCATGACGGTCTCGCTGCAGAATCTGGGTGGATATGGGAGCCCTTCTGAGTCCCAGCTTCTCAAGTGCGATACTCTCTACCTCAGGACCTATTATGGGATATGTACCACATGCTCCAGAAAGCTTACCTACTCTGAGTTCCTCTTTGGCTGATTTTATCCTCTGGAGGCTTCTCTGCATCTCGTCCATCCAAACACATAATTTGAAGCCAAATGTGATGGGCTCAGCCCAGATTCCATGTGTACGACCCACCATAATAGTGTCCTTGAATTCAGCTGCCCTCAGCTTCAAAGTGCCTATCAGAGACTCAATATCTCTAATTATAATACCAGATGCATCCTGTATAAGTAGAGAGAGCGCTGGATCCTCTATATCATAAGATGTGAGTCCGTAGTGAAAATAACCCGCGTTCTGACCAAGTGAGGACTGCACATTCTTCACAAAGGCTATTAGGTCATGATGCAATGTTAGTTCCAGTTTCTCTATCTCATCGATGTCAAAATCTACCTTTCTCTTTATCTCTTGATAGACTACCGGAGGTATTTCCCCATGTATGGATCTAGCCTCTATCACTGCGAGTTCAACTAGAAGCCATTTATTATACTTTGACTCCTTACACCATATCTTCTTCATCTCATCGTATGAATATCTATCAATCATCTAATCTCCTTTTTTATCTAAAAGTATTGTCAAAAATATAACCGCAGAGAACAATTTGCGAAAAGCGAAGGGCGAAAAACCATCTATCTTATCTTTTTGAACCACAGAGAACGCAGAGGACTCGGAGCA
>CAZRTU010000007.1:12595-18309 GCA_964603075.1 uncultured bacterium | reverse complement strand
TGATTTTTAATTTCTTATATTTACCATATCGTTCTGCGATTTACGCCATACGCTCTAAGCATTACGCTGTTTAATCTTCGAATTTTGATTTGTATATTTGATATTTGATTTTTGATATTTAATATTGCCTTGTGGTTTGTCCTATCTAAAATTGGATAGATCTCTTAAGAATCTACTTAAGTTTTGCAATAATCTCCGCGGCTCTCCTCGATGCGCCCCTCTCTCCTAAAAGTTCTTTGACCCTACATAGCTCTCTTTTCATCTCCTCATCCCTGTTCCCTAAAATGCTTTTTATCACAGGAACAATTCTGTCCCGGGTTGCATCGCCCTGTAAAAATTCAGGAACCACCCTTCTTCCCGCCACAAGATTAACCAGGCCTATGTGGGGTACTTTAACAAGTGCCCTTCCAATTAACCAGGTAAGGGGAGATACCTTATAAACGATAACCATGGCAACACCCATAATCGCACACTCTAGCGTAACCGTCCCTGAGGCTGCTACTGCAAGCTTGGAACGTGAGAGGACCTCAATTGTCGATCCAGTATCTATCTCAATCCGAGAATTCTTTCCCTTAAGGAGTGGGGTCACATAATCCTCGTGTTTAGGAGAACTCAGAGATACTACAAATTTCTCATCCGGGAAAGAATCAGCAATGGAGAGGAGCAGAGGCAGTATCTGTCTGATTTCGCTCATCCTCGAGCCAGGAAGTAGGGCAATATATCGTTCATCCTCCCTCTCGGTGTCTACTTCATCCAGAAGGGGATGTCCTACAAAATTGACCTTTATCCTGTATCTTTTATAGAAAGCCTTTTCAAAAGGCAGTATTGAGATGACCTCGTCAACATACAACTTAAGATACCTTAGCCTGCGAGGCGCCCATGCCCATACCTGTGGCGGAATATAATATACCACCTTAAGGCCCATATTATGTGCATCTCTCGCAAGGGGTAGGTTAAATCCTGGGTAGTCGACAAGAAGGACAATGTCCGGAGGCAAGTCCCTTAATATCTCTCTTGCTCCTCTCTTGGCTTTTAGGATTGCAGTTAATCTTTCGAAAATCTATGATACGCCCACTACCGACAGCTCATCGAGATGGCAATAGATTCGCGCACCTTCCTTTATTAGTTCATCTCCCCCTATTCCATATACGTCTAATTCTTTTACCAGAACTCGAAGCTCTTTTATAACCTTGGATACGTGCTTATCTCCAGAAACATCGCCAGTGGAAACAAACAACCTCATGATTTTCCTAAATCCCTGCAATCTCGAGATGTTTATCCATATTCTGTATTATTCTATACGCCAATTCTATCGCCTTTATTCCATCCTCACCAGTTACCACAGGTCTCTCACCATCTCTTACGCATCTGATGAAAGACTCAATCTCTGCCCTCAGGGGTTCCTTGGGTATAATCTCAAGTTCCTCTTTCTTTATTACAGGTCTACCATTTACCTCGATCTTTCTCCAGACAGATGCCAGATGAGAGAGATAATCCACCGAGATGAACATATCTCTCTGAAATAGTCTCAGCTTTCTCTCCTTTTTATAAGCGACTCTGGATGTTGTCAAGCAGGCAATGGCACCATTATCAAACTCCAAACGTGCGTGAGCGATATCATATTCTTCTGAGAGGATCGGAACTCCAACCGCCTCAATCTTCTTTACCTCTTTATGAAGAAATGAAAAGATTATATCAATGTCATGGACCATAAGATCGAGGACCACTGCTACATCAGTACCCCTTCCGTTATAAGTGGCTATTCTTTGAGCCTCTATGAAAAGAGGATTATTTACGTATCTGGATACTGCAATTATGGCTGGATTAAATCTCTCAATATGACCAACTTGTAAAACCAGACCATTCTTCTGTGCCAGATCTATTATCTCCTCTGCTTCTCCAATCTTCTCTGTTATAGGTTTTTCTATAAGTACGTGTATTCCAGAAGATAGGACATCTTTTGTCAATTCATAGTGAGTGGACGTTGGGGTGGAGATACTTACAGCATCTACTTCCCTTAATAGCTCAGATGGAGACCTGTAGAAGGAAACACCCAGTTTGCGAGCAACCTCCATGCCCATATTTCTATCGATATCACTGACACCTATAAGCTTTACCCCCGGTATCTCATTGTAAATCCTGGCGTGATGTTTGCCCAGAAACCCAACCCCGATGACGCCTGCCCTTATTTTTTTTCCTCTCCCCATCAGGAGTATCTAAAAAGTCAGATTGCGACTCCCCTTTTTGTTGTCTCCAAGAACTCTATAATGCGTTTTACCTCCAAAGTCAAAGGAAGCTCTTCTCTAATTTTCACTATCGACTGTCGCGTGTTCAATTCTTCCGAGAGAAGAAACTTATATGCCTTTTTCAGGATACTTATGGTCTCCTTGCTAAAGTTATGTCTCTTGAGACCTACATGGTTAAGACCTCTTGCCTTTAGAGGATTACCTGCGGAAAGGCTATACGGTAAGACATCCTTTGGCACCCTGAATCCGCCCCCAATAATCGAGTACTCTCCCACCCTCACAAACTGATGAATCGGACATAGTCCGGAGATAAATGCATAATCAAAGACCTCCACATATCCTGCAAGCTGCGTACAATTTGCAATTACCACAGAATTCCCGATTCTTACATTATGGGCTATATGGCAATAAGCCATTATATAATTTCGGTCTCCAATCTTTGTCTCCTCACTCTCACCGGTGGCACGATTGATAGTAACATATTCCCTTATGACGTTGTCCGAACCGATATTAACAAAGCTCTTCTCGCCATTAAATGTAACATCCTGAGGAGGATTACCGATAACTGTTCCCTCATATATCTTATTGTTCCTGCCGATAGTCGTCCCACTCTTTATCAGTACAAAATTACCTATATCACACCCATCACCCAGCTTTACTCCAGATTGGACGACAGAATAGGCGCCAATCTTTATATTGATTCCAAGATGGGTATCTTTATCAATTAACGCCGTACTATGAATCTGCATAAATCTCCTTTCTTATCTCTTCCATCAATTCCATATAATAGTGTATGTTATGAATAGTCGTAAGTATGGGTCCAAGCATCTCTCCTGCATTAAAAAGATGCCTTATATATGCCCTGTTATGATTACGGCATGTAAAACAATCGCACTCAGGGTCTATTGGTGTGAAATCCTCTTTGTATGTTGCATTCTTAATAACCAACTTACCATTCCTTGTAAAAACCGTACCCGTTCTACCGTTTCTAGTGGGAAGAACACAATCGAACATATCGATACCCATCTTTACGTATTCCCTAATATCTGAAGGTTCTCCCAATCCCATAAGATATCTGGGCTTATCCTCTGGTAGAAGCGAGGAAGTGAACTCTGTCACCTCAAAAGAAAGGGCTTTCGGTTCGCCTATGGATACACCTCCTATTGCATATCCGTCAAAGTCGAGCTCGATTAGCTCTTTTGCGGAGAGCTCGCGTAAGTGTTTATAAGTGGAACCCTGAACTATTCCAAAGGTTAGACTGCCATTTTCAGAGATAGAATTCCCGTATTCAATCGATCTTCTTGCCCATTCAGTCGTATTATCTGCTGCCTGTTTGGCATCCTCCTCACTTACAGGCCAGGCAACGCAGTGGTCTAGAACCATCCTGATATCTGAACCGATTATCTCCTCTGCACGCAGCACTAATTCAGGAGTGAACTTATGGATAGAGCCATCGATATGGGATTGAAAATGAACTCCATCTTTTTCAACCTTTCTCAGGTCTGCAAGCGAGAAAACCTGAAAGCCACCAGAATCTGTTAAAATGGCTCTATCCCATCCCATTAAACTGTGCAGACCACCTGCCTTCTCAATCATCTCCAACCCAGGACGTAAGTAGAGGTGGTAGGTATTTGCCACAATTAGCTCTACATTATTTTCGAATAAATCTGCAACGGTCTGGGTCTTAACCGTTCCCTGGGTACCTACCGGCATAAAACAGGGGGTATCAACAACACCATGGGGAGTATGGATCTTACCTACCCTTGCTCCTGACCTTGAAACCTTAATCAGTTCAAAGCTGGCATCATTACCGTCCATCTTGGTTATATTTTATCTCTAGGATAAGAAATAGAGTGCGATTTTTAGGTGTGTGTTTAGTGTTTAGAGTGAAGTATACTACAAATTTTGATAAAAGTCAAGTTTTTTCCAATTGAGGTTATACGGGGCGTTACCAGATGAGAAAATCAGCTTTCGGGGGTTCAATGATAAGAAAAAAATCATAAGTATCTAACGGTATATATTGAAGGAACTACCGAGGAATGAATTTATTTCTCACTTAATCCCCATATCTCTGGTTTTAGAGCCCTCTCCATTAAAGACTTAATACCATCCCCTGGGGGCTTAGATTTGAAAAGTATCTTATAGACCTCTCCTGTTATTGGCATCCCAACATCCCATTTGCGGGACAGTTTCATTACAGATCTTGTAGTGAATACGCCTTCTGCGATCATCACCATAGAAGAGAGAACATCTTCCAACCTTCTTCCCTTGCCGACCTCCTCACCTACGTACCTGTTTCTTGAATTCTTACTCATCGCAGTAGTTATGAGATCCCCCATGCCTGAGAGACCCGAGAATGTCAAGGGGTCGGCTCCCATCTTCACACCAAGTCTGCTGATTTCAGCAAGTCCTCTTGTAATTAGGGCTCCCTTCGCGTTGGAACCAAATCCAAGCCCGTCTGATATTCCACAAGCAATCGCTATGATATTTTTAAGTGCTCCACCAAGCTCAACTCCAATAACATCAGAGCTCCTGTACGTCCTGAAAATAGGTGTCTTGAGTAAAAATTGTACCCTTTCAGCCAGGTTTTCATTCTTTGAGGCACATACAGTGATGGCGGGCATTCCAAGTGCGATCTCCCTTGCAATGTTGGGACCCGACATCACCACAATCGGGGAGTTCGGATCTCCAAGTATATCTTCTATAACCTGGGAAGGCCTTAGAAGTGTGCTTTCCTCAATTCCCTTTGTGGCACTGACAATCATGGATCCTTTGTAAAATTTAACGACCTCTTTAACTGCCTCCCTCAGACTGATAGTCGGAACCACCATCATTATAAGATCACTTCGCTCCAGGGACTCCTTGAGGTCATCTGTAATTCTGACCTTTGGGGGGATCTTAAACCCTGGCAGATATTTTTTATTCTCCCTCTCCTTGAAGATTCTTAGTCCCTCTTTAGAGTAGAGATAAATCTCATCAAAGTTCTTTGAAAGAAAGATGGAAAGCGTGGATCCCCAGTTCCCCGAACCTATTATAGATAACTTCATATTCATCCCTTTTACAGCTCATCTAAAATCGGTGCTTTTATTTTCGATATATCTTGCGAAGGTATTCAATCCATCTGTCTGCGGATAAAGGTCGGTATCTCTAAGTCCTCAGTGTTGCATGAAGGTGCTCTTCCTCTATCTAATTGCACATCTTCCTTGGGTTCTCTACGCTGGAATGTGGGGATTTCGAGGTCATATTCTCCGGAGATCTTACTCTCTATCCTGGGCTCTCTTTCAATACCTGTTGCTATTACTGTTACCTCGACCTCTTCCTTTTTCTCTCCTGATACTGCAGCACCAAATATAATATTGGCATCCCCGCCAGCAGTATCTTTTACCAGAGAGACAGCGTCTTCCACTTCTCTAAGGGTCATATCAGAACCGCCTTTAACATTAACGAGGATTCCACGCGCACCTCTTA
>CAZRTU010000007.1:7253-12585 GCA_964603075.1 uncultured bacterium | reverse complement strand
CTCTTATATCCGAGTCCTCAAGGAGGGGACAATTTATCGCAATATCTGCAGCATGAACAGCTCTATCCTCCCCTCTTGCACTACCCACACCCATAACTGCATTACCCTGCTCTGCCATCACACTCTTTACGTCTGCGAAATCGAGGTTTATTAACTCCGCCTCAGTAATCAGCTCCGAGATACTTCTGGTTGCCAAGAGCAGTATATTATCCACCATATGAAATGCATCGGCCAATGTGATGTTCTTTGGTGTGACCTCGGTCAATTTTTGATTGGGTATTACAATCACAGTCGACAACTTCTGCTTTAAATCCCTTATTCCCTCCAATGCCTGCTGCATCCTTTTTCTCCCTTCGAAGTGGAATGGTTTAGTTACCACGCCCACCACAAAGGCATTTTCCTCCTTGGCAACCTCTGCTATGATAGGAGAGGCACCGGTTCCCGTTCCTCCACCCATACCACAGGCGATAAAGGCTAAATCGGCTCCGCGGAGTGCCGTCTGAATATCCTCCCTGCTCTCTTCAGCCGCCTTTTTCCCGATTTCGGGGTTTCCACCCGAACCAAGACCACATGTGAGTTTGGCTCCTATCTGGACCTTCGTAGCCGCCTTGTTGAGAGAGAGGACCTGCATATCTGTGTTGCTGGCAACAAATTCTACACCCTTAAGTCCAGCCTCTATCATCCTGTTGATCGCGTTACCTCCGCCTCCACCTATTCCCACAACCTTTATTTTGCAAGTTCTGGACCCATCGTCTGGGAATAAAAAGCGCATGCTACCCCCTTATTAATGCCCGTTAAGATTAAAAAATGCTATCTCATTCAAGTAACCACCTCTTCATACGCTCGAGAATTTTGGTGAATAGAGAGCCATCGATCCCGGGCCTACCGATACCTGCCCTTCCTCTATTCTCAAACCCATACAAGACTAAGCCAACTCCCGTTGAGTGTATGGGATCTTTGACCATATCAGCCATACTTCCTGCTCCATTCGGGATGCCTACTCTTGTAGGCAGCCCAAATATGCTCTCAGCGAGCTCCTCTATGCCCTCCATCTTTGCCGCCCCACCGGTTAATACCATTCCAGCTGATATGAGATCTATAAAATCGCTCTTACGAAGTTCTCTGTATACTAGGGTAAATATCTCTTCAAGTCTTGGCTGAATTATACTAGCCAAGAGCTTTCTTTTGATCTTTCTGTTAGGTCTGCCCCCGATACCTGGAACATCGATAGTCTCGTTATCAGATACAAGGTTATTCCTGGCAACACCACTAACCTTCTTTATCTCCTCTGCATAAACCCTGGGTGTCCTCAAGCCTATGGCTATGTCATTGGTTACATTTTCTCCACCGAGGCCTATTACAAAAGTATCCCTTATAGCGCCGTCGTAGAAAAGTGCGGTGTCTGTTGTTCCGCCGCCTATGTCTATCAAAGCGACACCAAGCTCTTTCTCTTCGGGGTCTATAACCGAGTAACTGGATGCTATCGGTTGAAGCACAAGGTCTCTTACCTGTACTCCTGCCTTTTCAACAGATCTGTATATATTCTGAGCGGAGGTCACGGCACCCGTCACTATATGGACATCGGCTTCTAATCTTACCCCTGACATACCTGCTGGATCTTTTATGCCGGGCTGGTCGTCCACTATGAAGGCCTGAGGTATAGCGTGGATTATCTCTCTATCGATGGGAATTGATACAGCCTTCGCCTGTTCTATTACCCTGTCGATGTCTCCTTTTGTTATCTCCTTTCTTGATATTGCTATTACACCTCTAGAGGTCTGACTTCTTATATGGTCACCAGCAATGCCTGTATAGCATTGTGTAAGCTTTATACCCGCCATCTTCTCTGCATCGTTAACCGCCTGCCTTATAGACTCCGTCGTTTTTTCGAGGTTAACGACTATCCCCCTTCTTAGACCTGTCGAAGGCGTAGTGCCCAAACCTATTATCTCTACGTTGCCCTTCTGATTTATATTGGAAATTATACACGCGACCTTAGTCGTACCAAGGTCAAGCCCCGCGATTATCTCACTCTTCATAACTCCCCCTGTAAATTCGTTGATTACAAGCCTAAATACCTAAAGAATGAATATATCCTTTGACATGTTAACTGGCAAAAATTTTCTCTAACTTGAACCTCCAAGTTGGCTATCAGCATCTCTCATTTTTCCTTCTCTACCTACGATCTCCACCTCAAGCTCAAGTCTGGTATCAAACTTCTGGAAAACCCTATCTCTTACAACTTCTATAAGGGATAAGACGTCTTTAGATTTTGCATGTCCGAGGTTCACTATGAAATTTGCGTGCCTTTGGGATATCACAGCATCGCCTATTCTTTTACCTTTCAGACCCGCAGCCTCAATGAGCCTGCCCGCATAATCCCCGGAAGGGTTTTTGAAAATACATCCAGCGGTCTTTTGCCCAAGTGGCTGGTGCTCCCGTCTCCACTTCTTAAACTCCGATAATCTCTCTTTGGGATCCCCTTTTCCCAACTCCATTACTGCCTCCTTTATCACAAAACCTCGTACGCCGACTCTATCTGAGAAGGTGATCTCGTCTGCCTTAAATGACCTATTTAACTTCTCTTTCAGGGTTATAACCTTAAGCTCTTTCACAAACTTCAAAAAGCAAGATCCAAAGGCACCTGCATTCATATAACAGGCTCCTCCTGATGTTCCCGGGATACCCCATAGAAATTCAAGCCCTATCAAGCCCTCCTTCTCTGTCTCTTTAATGAGTCGTGGAAGAGTTACCCCACTCCCCACCCTTATAATCATTCTATCCTCTCCAATCGCCTCGAAGTTAATATCTTTAAAGCATCTCTCCAGAGAAATGACAACCCCGTCAAAGCCATCATCGTCAAATATGGTATCACTTCCTCTTCCAATAATGAGATATCTCTCATCCATCAGGCTTTTAAGCTCTCCAGTACTCTCTGGATAGGCAAAAATCTTCGCTCTCCCACCAACCCCTATTGTGGTATGTAGACTCATCGGCTCATTTAACATTAACTTCATAAGATCACGTTGAGTTCTTTGGCAACCTTTCTTATATTACCAGCACCAAGTGTCAATACAATATCTCCCTTTTTTATAACATTCCTCAAGCAATCGGATATTCTATCAATCTCCTTTATATATTTGGCCTTTTTACCGATCTCTGCCATCCTATCTACAATAATCTTTCCTGTAACTCCAGGTATCGCTTCTTCCCTCGCAGGGTATATATCAGTAACTATTATCTCATCTGCAAGCTGCAGGCTCTTGGCGAAACCGTCGCAGAGCTTCATTGTCCTCGAGAAGAGATGTGGTTGAAATACGACAACTATCCTGTTCTCACTGAGAAGTCTCGCCGCCTTGATTGTCTCTTCTATCTCCCTGGGATGATGGGCATAATCGTCAATAATTTTTATCTCTCCATTTCTAATATACTCAAATCTTCTTACTACTCCTTCAAAACCAGCAATTGCATCTCTCAATAGACCTGGTTTTATATCCAATTCCAAGCCAAGCGCTATGGCTCCGATGGCGTTCATTACGTAATGAGCCCCGGGAATAGGGAAAGTAAATCTGCCTATATTTTGTCTAGCTATCTTCACGCTAAATTCTGATTTAACACCGAGGGATATATCAGAACCTTTTACCCTGGCTCCCTCCCGCATACCATAGGTAATACTCCTTCTCCTAACCTTGGTTATTATACTCCTTATATTCTCGTCATCATAGGCGAGAACTATAAATCCATAGAATGGTACGCGATTTGCGAATTGAGTGAATGTATCTCTAATCTCATCTATATCTCTGTAGTTATCCAGATGGTCCGCGTCTATAGAGGTTATCATTGATATAACAGGTGATAGATACAGAAAAGAACGATCGCTTTCGTCGGCTTCACATACAAAGTACTCTCCTCCCCCAACTATTCCACCTGTCCCTATGCTCTTTATCATACCGCCAACCACGACGGTGGGATCACGACCAGAAAATTCAAGCATCCTGGCAATGATCGAGGTTGTTGTGGTCTTACCATGGGTCCCGGCAATAGCAATACCCTGTTTCATCCTCATTAGCTCACCGAGCATTTCTGCCCTTGGGATAATGGGTATTCCTATAACTTGTGCTGCCCTTATCTCGGGATTACTTTCACTTATTGCAGATGAGTAGACTACGACCTCTGTGCCCTTTACGTTCTCCTGTTTATGCTTGTAGATGATACTTGCACCCAACCTCTTCAATCTATCTGTAACAGAGGTCCTCCTTATGTCCGATCCTGTTACATTATAACCGGACTTGAGCAGCACCTCTGCAATACCGCTCATACCTGAGCCCCCAATTCCAACAAGGTGTATATTTTTTATATGCCTAAACATCTTGCAATATCTTCAGAGATTATCTTTGCTCCATTATTTATTTCTGGAAACCCTTTTATCATATCTCTCCTCTGATACTCCTCAGCCATCAGTCCCTCTATCTCCCCTTTCAATCTATCGGGAGAAATCATCTTCTCGGGTATCAATCTTATACACCCCAACTCCTCAAGTTTCTTGGCATTCATGTACTGGTGCTGTTGGGTTGCGTATGGGAAAGGAATGACCAAAGCCGGTTTCTTGAACCTAACGATTTCTGCGAGGGTAAGCGCCCCAGCTCTGCATATCACCAGGTCTGCTGCACTGTATGCAACGCCCATATCTTCTATAAAGGGATAGGCCTTTACTCTCTTACAATATTTTAACGAATTGCTTATCTCTATGTAATCTCTAATACCCGTGGAAAGTAGGAATTGAATACCCTCTAACTGTGGGGCTATATCTACCATGAGACTGTTTATCCTCTTTGCTCCACCTGAGCCCCCGAATACAAGGATCAATGGCAGATCTTTCTTAAATCCCAACCTTTCCTTCGCAACCGTGGTCTCCACGATATTCAAATCTCTAACAGGACAACCGAACACCCCTGTCTTTCCCTTTGGTAGATATCTCTGTGCATCTTCATAACACAGGTAGACTCTGGATGCGAAAAGCGAGAGTAGCCTCGTTGCCAGTCCTGGTAGGGAATCTATCTCTGTAATAAATAGAGGAACCAGATAAAGCCTAGATGCAAGGGCTGGGGCAACAGAGGGATAACTTCCCGTACCAAGTACAGCCTGTGGCCTTTCTTTCAGTACTATCAGGAGCGATTCGAGAATTGATATGGTAAATAAGAGGGAATTTATTAATTTTCCTCTTATGCTTTTGCCTAAAAACCCTCCAGCGTGTATATTATAGCGTCTCCACCCCTCCATGCCCTTTGAGTTCTTGGTTGTAGTGAAAACCGTGTCGAAGCCAAATCTGTTC
>CAZRTU010000007.1:0-7243 GCA_964603075.1 uncultured bacterium | reverse complement strand
CTTGCCAGAGCAATCGCCACAAATGTATGCCCACCAGTTCCTCCCGTTGCTACGAGTATCTTTCTCATATCCTCTTTGTATAATTATTATTGTTTATTTTCTGCTTGGAGATATTGAGCAGTATGCCAACAGATATAAGATTGACAACCATCGAGCTCCCACCGTATGATATAAATGGCAACGGAAGTCCGGTGGTTGGTAGCACACCTGAGGCTACACCTATGTGTATAAGCGTTGAGAAGAATATGTTGAAAGATAGTCCAAATGCAAGGAGTCTCCCGAACTCGGTTGGAGCACGGGTTGCTATCTTAACCCCTCTAAGGAATAAAATAGAGAAGAGTGCAAATATAAAAATAGATCCTATAAGTCCAATCTCTTCAGCAAAACTCGAGAATATGAAGTCGGTATGAGGATAAGGCAGAAACAACAACTTCTCTCTCCCCTGTCCAAGCCCTACCCCAAATATACCGCCAGAGGCTATCGCCCGAATTGACTCTTCAACCTGTCCTGTTCCACCACTTAGGTAAGCATAGAGCCGGTTTTTAAGATAAGTAATTTGGTTAATAGCCAGAAGCAGAATCCCTCCCAAAAGACCTACAAAGACTATCAGGTATTTTAACCTCACCTCGCCCACATAGATCAATGCCAGAACGCTGCAACAGATCGTAAAGGCGACACCAAAAGAAGGCTGGAGTATAATCAAACCAATCATGGCACAGGAGACAATAACCACAGGTAAAAAATACTTCAGGGATTTATTGTTCTCTTTGCTGCGGCATAGATAGGCTGATAACCACAGAATGATGGCGATCTTGGCAAATTCACTGGGCTGCAGAGAAATGTCCCCAACCTTTAACCATCTCTGGACATTGTTAATCGGCTGACCAAAATATTTGACATAGAAGAGTAAAAACAAAGAGATTATCAATATAAAGACCGAGAGTTTCCTCCAGACTCTGTAATTTATCTTGCTCACAATCAATGCAAGCAAGCCTCCTATAAAGAGCGGCCTTAGCTGATTTAAAATATAGAAGAGGCTGTTACCCTTGCTTCTTATTGCCTGGAAAGAACTGGATGAATAGATTGCTACCAATCCAAGAAGAAGGAGCGTAATAACCACAAGCAGCAATGGAATGTCCAATTTCCTTTTGGTTATTTCCATGTCTAAAAAGGGTTAAACGGGATAAAACTCTTTAGAGCCACAGAAACAAATCAATATCCTCCCGATCAAAATATCATCTATCCTTGGGAAAGCCTCTGTACCTCATCTTTAAAGGCATTTCCTCTCTCCTCGAAATTTTTGAACATATCGAATGATGCGAACCCGGGTGATAGCATAACAGTGTCACCTGGAGAGGAGACAGATAACGCCTTTCTAACAGCATCTCTCATACTCTTTGCAATATAGTAATTTCGATATTTCCTCTCCTTCAGACCCCTGATTATGGAATCACTTGCCTCTCCCATTACTATACAGAACTTCGTCCTCTTTACCGCAGCATCGATTATTGGTTCTATTCCTACCTTCTTTGATTTGCCACCAATAATCAATATCGGATCTCTACCGAGTGTCTCCAGTGATTTTACAAATGATGAGGGGTTTGTACACATCGAGTTATTTATAAATTTCCTCTTGTAAAGCTCACCCATATTCTCCATTCTGTGTGGAACCCCTCTGAAATCAATCAGTCCCTTTCTTATCATCTCCCTTCCAATACCCAATAGCTTTGCTACAATTATTGCGGCGAGCATATCCTCGACAGGTAAACCCAAAATCGGAAGCCTGAACAGCCTCTCTTCGTAAAACCAGACAAATTCATCCCTGGTGTAGACATCAGCTGCCTGGTCAAAAGAGAGAGAGAAACTGATTCTTCTGGGAAGTTCATTGATATACAAACTTCTAACATTCCCGTCACCGGTATTAAGAACGGCATAATCATCTTTGCCCTGGTTTTTAAAAATCCGCGCCTTTGTCTTTATATACTCCTCCATAGAGGGATATCTATCAAGATGGTCAGGAGTAAGATTTAGCAAAACGCCTATATGGGGTCTGAACTGTCCTATTGTTTCCAGTTGAAATGAAGATACCTCTACTATTACCACCGTATCTGGTGATATCTTTTCAACCACACCTGAAAGGGGTGTGCCGGGATAAATGTTTCCTGCTACAATAGAATCAACAGATGCCGCTTTCAAAATACTGTCAATCATGACACATGTTGTGGTCTTTCCATTAGTACCGGTAACGGCTACTATCGGAGACTGTATGTATCTCGAAGCAAGCTCTAGTTCACCGACTACATCAATACCCCTCTTCTGTGCCGCCTTTATTATGGGATTGGTCAATGGCACGCCGGGACTTATAACTATGAGGTCAGCCTCCAACACTCTCTCTGAGTTCTTCCCAAGCTCATGTGGTATGTCGAGTGATGATAAGTCTAACTTTCTGTCAACATCACTGCCAAACACGAATGCACCTCTTCGTTTAAGAAGGGTGACTGCTGCACTACCACTTCTTCTAAGGCCAACAACCGAGACCCTCTTGCCAACGAGATTCATTCTCTTACCTTATCTTAAGCGTGGATATCGCTATCAATGTAAAGATTATACCCACTATCCAGAACCTTATAACCAGCTTGGACTCCGGGACACCCATGAGTTCAAAATGGTGATGGAGGGGTGCCATCTTGAAGACCCTTTTGCCCGTTCTCTTAAAGTGTGCAACCTGGATTATAACAGATAAAGCCTCCGCTACAAAAACACCACACACAATGACCAAGAGGATCTCCTGCTTAATCAAAATAGCAGAAACGCCTAAAATTCCTCCGATTGGTAGTGAACCCATGTCACCCATAAATGCCTCAGCAGGATGTGCATTAAACCAGAGAAAACCTATTGCTGTACCCACCACAGAGGCAAGCACCACCGCTACTTCGCCACTCCCAGGAATAAACAGAATATTCAGGTAGGAGGCAAATTTATAATGTCCTGTCAGATACGAGAGTACAACGTAGGCTCCAGTAGCTATACCTGCAAGACCACATGCAAGCCCATCTATTCCGTCTGCAATGTTTACGCTGTTTGTCGTCGCAACCAATACGAGTATAACAAAGGGGATGTAGAATACCCCAAGATTCCAGAATATATTCTTAAAGAATAGAAGCGTGGTCATGGTTGCAAAATCGGGTCTCTTGGGTAAAAAAATCATATACGCTGCGATCGGAATAGCAATCAGTATCTGCCACAAGAACTTGTATCTTCCATATACTCCCATACCGGTCTTTATCTTCTTTACATCGTCAAACAGACCAAGGAGTGCCAGGGCAATTACAGTATACATCATAACCCATACGTAGGGTTCCTTTATGTCTGACCACATAACAGAAGGTATAACTATTGACATAATGATTAATGGACCTGCAAGTGGTGTACCCTTCTTAGTGATGTGCCCCTTCAGTGAGGGTTCTCTGACCCCTGAGATAAATCCACGAGATTTCAACCATCTCGTTATATAGGGTCCAAGGAGTGTCATTATAAGCAGTGAAGTCGTACCGGCGTAGGCGATTCTGAATGTTATGTACCTGAAGAGATTGAATGCGCCTATTTTTTCAGCCAGAACATACAGAAAATAGAAAAGCATAGGGCTCACACCCCTTTCTTTCGAAGAGCAATAATTTATAATCAGTATTCAGATAATTTCTATAGAGCGTCTCTTTTTTCTGTCAGTCCTTCTATAATCCTCTCCATCCCCATCTTCCTGGAACCCTTTACAAGTACAACATCGCCATCCTCGATAAACTCCTTTAGGTCGAAGAGCAGCTTTGATAAATCATTATAGGAAGAGATATGCGCTATCTCCGTCTCTTCTGCAATCTGCTTTGCCAACTCGCCATAAGTGAAGAGCGCCTCAACACCAAGTTCCTTCAATCTCTTACCAATTTCTCTATGAAACCTTGACGCATCCTTTCCAAGTTCGAGCATGTCTCCAAGTACGGCAATCTTCCTTCCTCTTAATAGTCTCATGCTCTCTATTGAAGAGACCAACGATACAGGGTTGGAGTTGTAGGTGGAATCTATAATCTTAAAGTTATCCATCTTTATCAATCTGTCCCTACCATCTTCTGGAGCTGCCTTCTTCAGGGCATTCACAATCCTCTTTCTTTCAACTCCCAGGATATCGCCAATTGCTATTGCCACCAAGGCATTGTATATATTGTGCTTACCAACCAATGGAAGATAGAAACGGGCATCATCCACTGTAAATCGAGACCCACTATCGCTTAAATAAACATCCCTTGCCCTTATGTCGCCGCCATCAATTCCAAAAGTCAGAATCCTCTTGTTGCTCAATCTCTCTAAAACTCCGTTGAGCATGTGGTCATCGGCATTTAAGATTATGGTGCTACATGTCTTCGCAATCTGGATTTTCTCTTTTAGTATCTGCTCTGTAGATGAAAAGTTGCCGATATGAACCGGTGCAATATTGGTGATCACCCCTATTGCGGGTTCTGCTATTTCTGTCAGGTGGCTTATCTCACCTCTATTATTCATGCCGAATTCGAGCAGAAGAATCTCGTTCTTTACCCTGAGCCTGAAGACTGTGAGGGGAACTCCTATCTCATTATTATAACTGCGAGGCGATGCAAGGACATCAAATTTCTTTTCCAACACAAGATGTGTCAACCCCTTGCTCGTTGTCTTGCCATTCGAACCTGTGATTGCAATTGTAAATGTATTGAATTTTTTTCTGTAGTATCTGGCTAATCTGCAAAGGGCTATCCTTGTGTCATCGACTATTACGCCCTTGGTTAATTCGCCTCTTTCGACGACAGAAAATCTACCCCCCCTCTCTATCGCCTGATCTAAAAAATCATGCCCATCAAATCTCTCCCCTCTGATCGCAAAAAAAACCTCCCCCTTCTTTATTGTGCGAGAGTCAACGGAAATCCCTGTAATTTCAAAATCGTCCATCACTCCCACAGACTTTCCACATACTGCCTTTATTAGTTCTCTCGTCTTAAGCATCATATTTCATCCATTCTCTATCTCTCTTTTAGGTTCTCTGTTACTATCTCTCTATCATCAAAATGGATTTTATCTTCACCAATTATCTGGTAGGTTTCGTGTCCTTTACCCAGGACGAGCACTGTATCATCCTTATCTGCCAGACCCATTGATTTAATAACAGCCTCCTCTCTTTGGGGTATAATCTCGTAATTCTTTGAGGATATCCCCCCCCTTATGTCGTCTATTATTTTAAGCAAATCCTCTGTCCTGGGATTGTCAGAGGTTATTATGACATAGTCTGCCAATTTTGTGGCTACCTCACCCATCATGGGTCTCTTACCCCTGTCTCTATCACCCCCGCATCCAAAAACGACTATCAACCTCCCTTTTGTAATCTCCCTTGCTGATTTTAGGGCAGCCTCCATAGCATCGGGTGTATGGGCATAATCTATAATGACATTCCCGATACGTTCAAATCTCCCTGGAATGGTTTTTACCTTTTTAATACCCTCTATTATTTCAGCTGATCTGAGTCCATCCTCCCTTGCTATCGCGTATGCAAGAAGGATGTTTGCAGCATTATGTCTCCCAATGAGGCTTACAGAAAACTCTTCTCTTTGGTGGGGCGTATGCAATATCAACCTCATTCCCTCGATTTCAGTCGAAACTACCTCGACCCGATAGTCCATTTCGGTTTGGAATCCGTAACTTAGAGTCCTCGCAATGGTATTCGATCTAAAAAGCTCCAAATAATCCCCTCCCGGGAGTATTGCCAGTGCATCCCTCCCAAGTCCCCTAAAAAATGAGAGTTTGGTGCGAAGATAATTCTCGAAGGTGTGATGGTAATCGAGATGGTCCCTCCCTATACAGGTAAGCCCTGCCAGATCAAAGTCAATCTCCTCTATACGCCTTTGGTCTATCCCATGCGATGAAACCTCCATAACTACGGTCTCTACCCCATTTTTACGCATGCTATCCATCAGTCGTGCGATATCCAGGGATTCTGGGGTAGTTCTATCGGCAGGTATGGTAGAAGAGGATATCTTATAGAAGATCGTCCCTATAAGTCCACAGGGATTACCACTGGTCTGGTAGATTGAGTGTAAGAGAATTGCCACCGTGCTCTTTCCATTTGTACCGGTTATACCTATTACCTTCATATTTCGAGCGGGATTTCCATAGAAAGAGGTAGCAAAATGAGCCAGCAATCTTCTCCAATCCGTTGCGACTATTTTAGGATATCCGATATCAATGTCTCTGGTTACTACATATAAAATTGCTCCTCTCTTATGTGCATCTTCTATAAATCTGTGTGAATCAATATTCTCACCCTTCCTTGCAAAAAAAACATAGCCAGGTTTTATATCCCTGGAATCATAGGCAACACCCTTAATATCAATGCCTAAAAGCTCTTCATCGATCTTCAGGGAATCTACCATATCTCCTATAATATCTTTTAAAAGCATATCTCTAATTTGTGGCAATCATCTCAGTATAGATTAATCTTGTAACGATTTTTTTGAAGATGGGTGCAGCGACCAGGCTTCCAAAATGCACATCCTTGGGTTCATCAATCAATATCCCAACCAGTAGAGACGGTTTCTCAGCTGGGAAGAATCCAATAAAACTTGAGATATATTCTTCAGTATATGAACCATCCTTGAATTTTTGGGCTGTTCCTGTCTTTCCTGCTATATCCAGTCCCTCTATCTGTGCAAGTACACCGGTTCCCTCGTCACTTACTACCCCCTTTAGCAGTTCGACCACCTCTCTCGCGGTGGAATCGTCAATGACTCTACGTACGACCTTGGATTTACCAGTATATAGAACTCCTCCATCTCTATCAACTATCTCTTTTACCACGTATGGTCTCATCAATATACCATTGTTCGCAATACAGGCGTACGCCATCGATAACTGTAGAAAATTGCAAGAAATTCCCTGACCAAATGCTACGTTTGCCAGCCTCAGAGGCGACCAGCCCGAGGGAGGATGAATGTTTCCTGATACCTCACCTTGTAGATCAATACCGGTCTTCTGTCCAAATCCAAAGAGGACTGCCATTTCATACAACCTCTTGCTACCTAAAGCGCTTGCTAAATTTACAAATGCTACATTGGAACTGCGGGCGACTGCTTCTCTCAAGGTAAATGGGCCGTGCTCTTTCTCATCCTTGATAACCTTATTCTCAACAAGGCACATACCTGTTCCGTCTTCGACTATAGAGTCAAAAGAT
>CAZRTU010000006.1:0-20427 GCA_964603075.1 uncultured bacterium | reverse complement strand
TTGAGAATTTGTATATACTCCATACCCATACATCCAGCTGGTATCGTAAGCCCAAACCATGACATCTTCCAGCGGTGCACCGTCACCCAGCACTACCCCTGAGATGTACCCACGATCCTTGTTGCCTACTCCTCCCTTAACGTACTCAGATGGCTCTTGAATATATAATTCTCGCTCCATTTGCATCTTTTCTCTGTACTTAGTTAGCATACGCTGCTCATATACGTATTTCCCCCCAGAACCCTTGTCATTGTAACAACAACCTTGTCCTATTACACCATTCAAAAGGGCTATTAGAATACCTAAAAGTCCCAAACCCTCCCCTATGTATAACAATTTTCTCATAGCTCCCCTCCTTGTTTAAAAAGAGATTTCAATCTTTGATTTCCCTTCTATAATTTTTGAACGTATATATAATATAATAGGAAATGGGTAATCTGTCAAGTAAAAAATTGATAATTTAAAGCTCTCCGATGCTGCCTGATATTAAACCAAAGCAATACCACCCCCAAAAAGAAGGTAGCAACTGAATATACGTGACCCCAGGTAATCCAGCCAACCAAATATAACTCTGGGTCATGCCATCTGAAAAACTCAATAATGAAACGCCAGAGACCGTAAAGAATAAGAAAGGAGAAAAAGATTAATCCAGAGGGTCTCTTTTTAAACCACCTCTCTATAATGAGTAAAATAATAAAACTGATAAGACCTGAAAATGATGAATATAGCTGCGTTGGATGGACCGAGGCCAATCCTCCATATACTAAATCCGCAGGAGAGCCAGGGGGAAAAACCACACCCCAGGGCATTTGTGTCGGTTTACCAAAGCAACAACCAGCAAGGAAGCAGCCAATCCGTACTATAAAGAATCCAATAGCAATTACAGGTGCAAGGATATCTAATATAAATCCGAAGTCGAATTTACCCTTTCTTACAAGCCAATACCCCATGAGCAACCCAAAAATAAGTCCTCCATACGAGCTTAGCCCAGCCTGTCGTAGGGCTAAAATCTCTCGCGGATTTCTTAGAAAAAAATCAAAGTTCTCGAGGATGAAGAATATTCTCGCACCTATAAAGCCTAAAATGACAACTGGTACAGAATAATGGAGTACAGCCCTTACCTGGCATGCAGGGATTTTTGCCCTCTTTACTCTCAGGAAAATTATAAGGATTGCTACAATGGCGGCAACGATAACCATTGTGCCCCAGGAGTTTATTCTAAACGAATCGTGCTGCAGAAGAATTGGGTGCATTTTACCTCCAGTCCTTCTTCAGGAAAGCTTTATGCCTGCGAATGAAGTCGGTGTTGGACAGTCAGGAAGCCTTGCCCTACGACTTTTACCCAGCAAGGCTGATTTGGTGTCAGATCCTTTATAATTACTATTAATTATAGTTTAAAATTATCCTGTTGTCAAGTTTTTTTGTGAAAAGCATAATCCAAGAAGTTACGAGAAAACGGGATGGCAAAATTTTCTTGACAAAACACCTTAGCTGTGTTATAATAAAAAGCCCAAGTGCTTAATATATTCCCCCCAACAACTCCAATGAGGAGCAAGGTCTACTTTATAAACTTTGGTGAAAGTGGCAAAAACCACATATACAGGAGAATCGCAAAACTCATAGACAAAAGCAAGGCCAGAGAAGTGTTTAAAAAGGACGACATTGCCGCTGTCAAACTGCACTTGGGCGAGGAATCTCCCTTCTTCATTGCTCCGGTATATGTACGAGTGGTAGTAATGGCATTTGGCAATTGCGGGGTAGAATTCTTTCTGACCGACACAACAACCCTCTATGTAGGTTCACGGAGAAACGCACCATCTTATATTATGCGGGCAATCCATAATGGTTTCTCGGCGGTTGGTCTTCCAATAGTCATAGCGGATGGACTGAGGGGTCAGGACTACAGGGTGGTAAAGATAAAAGGAAATCACACCCGGGAGGTGAAAGTGGCTTCTGCCATATATTATGCGGATTCAATACTGCTTTTGTCTCACTTCAAAGGTCATCTGGTAACTGGTTACGGCGGTGCGATAAAAAACCTCGGAATGGGTGGAGTTGCAAAGTCTGACAAACTCTTTGCGCATTCCAATGTTCATCCCTTCGTTTTAGAAAAAAGATGTAATCGCTGTGGTATATGTCTTCAGTGGTGCCCTGAAGACGCAATTACATTGGAAGAATACGCTGAAATAGATACCGAAAAGTGTATAGGGTGTGGTACATGTATTTCGGTTTGTCCCCAGAATGCTGTCAAGATAAACTGGGTAAGTGATTCCAGACTCTTACAGGAAAAGGTGGTGGAATGTGCGTTGGGTGTTGTAAAAGAGAAGAGGATTGTGTGTATAAACTTCCTGACAGGAATAACCCCTATGTGTGATTGTAACCCCATGCAGGGTGCTCCTATCTGCCCTGACATAGGCTTTATGATCTCCTTTGACCCGGTAGCTATAGATAGGGCATCTTTCGACGTGGTCGAAGAGAATACAAATGGTATGTTGAGTGCACTCCGTCCTCATATCGATACGGGTATCCAGACGAGTTACGGTAAAAAGATGGGTCTGGGTAATGATGAATACGAACTGATCGATCTTTCATAGCCCCTATATATGATTTTTTATATCTGAATATAGAGTTTTTTTATTGCCGAAGTGGCGGAATAGGCAGACGCGCCAGACTCAAAATCTGGTTCCCCTTTGGGGAGTGAGGGTTCGATTCCCTCCTTCGGCAAAGATACGAGCCGAAAGGCTATGGCAATTTTTATATTTCTTATTTTCTCTTGCCCATCTGAGAATTTCTCATTATCAGCTGGGGTATCTACCTTTCCCGGAGACCTATTTGGCTATGCAATCTGCGCATCTTACCACCTAAAGATATTTGAAGGTTTGAGCACATCAACGACATTTGGCTATGCCAAAAGTAACTACGATTCGAGCCTTGGTACAAATATTCTCGACTGTGAATTCTCTCGTCTCTACCTCTCTCAGTCCGTTGAAAAGAAGGCCTTTGGCAACGTTTCTTTATTCTGTGGCGTGAGCCTGAATAGCCTCAAGAACTGGGTGATTGAGACAAACAGGATCGGTTCTTTTAGAATAACGGATTACTATGCATTGAATGATTTTGCTCCTGGTCTTTCAACCGGGATAGGCTTTTATCTTGGGAGAATAAAATTGCGTATCATATACGACCTTCTGTTTATAAACGAGAGAGGGGAAAACATATATTATAAGCGAGGCAACATACAATCACTGAGTCTCAAATTAGGATATCTGATACTTAATCCGCTCTAAAATCGGGAAACAATAACTTTATTTTATATAATAACCACTTAAGACGCACAAGAATTACCTTTAAGTTTGTCTTCGGGCATAGTACCAAAAGCTCTGTCAGTCAATATCTTTCCAGGTAGTGTCAAATAGAATATGAAAGAATATGACAAACCACACCTGTTTGCCGGTAGGCAGGGCAGGCAGGTCTGTGGTTAAATTTCTGACAATACTTCTTTCCATAAAAGGAGAATGTATGTCTGTTGCGGTAATTGGCGCTGGAATTATAGGAGCAAGTGTAACATACCATCTTAAAAAATTCGGTTACAGTGAGAAGATAGACATATTTGACGAACTGAATGCACCTGGGGAGGCTTCCACTGCACTATCAGCTGGTGGTGCAAGGAATCTGTGGTCTACCCCAGTGAATCTTGCTCTTACAACGGAATCCTTGAAGAGATTTTCAAATTTTAAAGAGGAGACGGGCAGGGGTATCGGATATGAAAAGATTGGATACCTCTTCTGTCTATATGAAGATGAATACCAGAGAATAGAGAACTTTTTGCCAGAATGGAAAAAATATGGAGTCAATGTAGAATTGATTCCATCAGAGAGGATAGGGGATTTCGTCCCCAACCTATCACCTGATGCAGATGAAGATTTTAAAGAACTCCTGAACATCAGACCGTTCAAAGGTGCACTCTGGGGTAAGGATTGTTGTTCTATAAATCCGACGTCATGTACCACGGCGATGTTCGATTGTGCAAGGAATGCTGGAGGCGTTGAGCTAAATCTGGGAAATGAAATCAAGAGGATCAAAATCGAGAGTGGCAGGGTGAAGGGCATCGAGCAGAAGGATGGAGATATAACTGAATGTGATTTATGCGTGGTGGCAGCGGGGGCATGGTCCGGAGAGCTGTTGAAGCGGTCGGGACTCGATATTCCTATTATGCCCATAAAGAGAATGCTGTTTACAGTTCACCTACCCCCACAGCTCGGTTTCAACCACATCCCAATGACTATTATAGATAAGGGTGTATACTTCAGGATTGAGGCAGGTAATCTAATCGTGGGAAGGGCGAAAGAGGACCAGGAACCAGGTTTTGATACAACCCCTGATAAGAAATATTACGAAGAAGAGATGAATACCTACATGCAGGCACGTATTTCAGGTTCAGAATACTGCAGGATCATAAATTGCTGGGGGGGTCTGTACTCTGTTACCCCCGATAACAATGCTGTAATAGGGGAATATCCCGGAGTGGATGGATTATACCTTATCACGGGTTTCTCGGGGCACGGAGTAATGGAGGCACCTGCTGCGGGACAGGCGCTCGCTGAACTTATTATGTATGGAGATTATAAAACCATCGATATATCATCCCTTTCGATAAAGAGATTCGAGGAGGACAGTCTGATAAAGGAGACTATAGTTATATAAAGGGTCTTTGACATAGCTAAATTTATCCAAGATTACCTCTAATTTAGTTTTTTCATCTATTCTATAATATTCTTAACTCACTTATTTTACACCTGGAGGTAACCATGCGCGAAGTAAAAGCAAGAGATGTAGAAGAGGTTGTAAGAGAAATGTGTATGGATGCGAACTACAACCTTGGCGAGGATGTGGTCGAATGCATCAGGAGGGCAAAAGAAAAAGAAGAATCACCCACAGGAAAGGCAATATTTGAAGATATACTGAAGAACATAGAGATAGGTAAAAAGGAGAAACTCGCTATATGCCAGGATACCGGTTTCGCGGTTTTCTTCGTCGAACTGGGGGAGGAAGTGAGGATTGTAGGAGGACACTACATAAATGCAATTACAGAGGGTGTTAGAAGAGGCTACAAAGACGGGTATCTGAGAAAGTCTATAGTGGATGATCCTGTTATTTCGAGGGTCAACACAAAGGACAACACTCCACCGATCATATATACAGACATCGTCCCTGGGGATAGGATAAAGATCACCTTGGCTCCGAAGGGTGGGGGCGCAGAGAATATGTCCGAGGTAAGGATGCTCACTTCTGCACACGGAATCGAAGGTGTAAAGAAATTTGTTATCGAGCGTGTAGAGAAGTCGGGAGGGAACCCCTGTCCACCGGTCGTCGTTGGGGTGGGTATTGGTGGAACGTTTGAAAAGTGCGCCATGCTTGCGAAAAAAGCCCTCCTCAGATATCCCATTGGTTCCCATCACCCAGAGAAGAAATTTGCGGATGTTGAAGAAGAGCTCCTTGAGAAGATAAATAACCTTGGAATAGGCCCCATGGGACTCGGCGGTAGGACAACAGCGCTTGCGGTACACATAGAGACATTCCCATGCCATATTGCCACAATGCCTGCAGCCGTAAATCTAAATTGTCATGCATCGAGACACAAGACAAGGACAATCTAAAAATATCAAATTTCAAATTACCAATGTCCAATAAATTTTCATCAGACAAACGGCGAGAGGTGGTAAACAGTGATCTAAAATAGGAACAGATAAGTGTTAGAGATACCGATGACTGATAGCCATTAGATATTTAAAAAATTGACATCAGGGCTTTAGAATTTATTAGAAATTGAATATTCGGATTTGTGAATTATAAAACAGGGAGGTCTTATGGCAGAGATAAAATTGCAAACGCCGTTAAGTGATGAAGATATTCAAAAATTACACATAGGAGATAAGGTTCTCATCTCAGGCATCATCTATACCGCAAGAGATGCGGCGCATAAGAGGCTCGTGGATTTAATAAAAGAAGGTAAACCACTACCTATAGACATAAAGGGACAGATAATATATTATGTCGGTCCTGCACCAGCCAAACCAGGCTATGCAATTGGTCCTGCTGGGCCAACAACGAGTTACAGAATGGACCCATATACACCAATACTCCACGAGAACGGGTTAAAGGCATCTATAGGTAAAGGAAACAGGGGTCAGGAAGTCATAGAAGCTCTTAAGAAGTATACGGCAGTTTATCTTGCAGCTACAGGTGGGATAGCTGCCCTGATTGCGAAAACCATAAAAAAGGCGGAGATAGTTGCATATGAAGACCTTGGTGCTGAGGCGATAAGGAGACTTGAAGTACAGGACTTCCCCTGTATAGTTGCCAATGACTGCTATGGAGAAGACCTCTTTAAGGAAGGGGTCAAAAAATACAGGGTTAATGAATAGTAAAAAGACAACAAACTCTACAAAGAATTTTTTAATCCCACTATACGAGGATATCGCTGCTTTAGAGGCTTTTATAGCCGGTAGTCGGACAACTACTGGTATTAAAATCAACAAGGGGGGCCTATGCTTATGCCCGTTGAAATAAGAGAGAAGGAATTCACAAGGGTTCTTAGGGGGTATGATCCGAAAGAGGTAAAGGAGACACTGGAAGAGATTGCAGAGGATTTTGGTCATCTCTTAGATGAAAACAGGAAGCTGTCGGAAAAACTTGCGGCATATGAAAAACTGGAAACTAATCTGAAGAATACACTTATGTTTGCGCAGAAGACCTCTGAGGAAACCAAGAAAAATGCAGACAAGGAGAGAGATAATATTATTAAGGCTGCAGAAGAGGAGGCGAAAAGAATAATCGATGAGGGAGATAAGGCGTTATCCAAGGCAAAAAGCGACGCCAGGGCTTTGGAAAAAGAGATAAAGGAGCAGGAGAAAAAGATTTTCGATGGTATCGATGAGAGAAAGATAGAGGTTGAAAGAGAACTGGGACAACTTGAGACAAAAAAGAACGCCTTTAGGGCACACTTCAAAAGCCTCCTTTCATCTTACCTCGAGGAACTCTCCAGAGAGGAGACACTATCGGGTGAAACTAAAAAGAAGAGCGCGTCTGAAAAAGATGAATAATAAACATCTGGAACACTAAAAAGATTGGCGTGGAATAATTAATCACAGAGTCGTATGTCAAGTCTTCGGTTAAACAAAAACTCTTTTGTATGAGAATAACCGTCAGGGTCGTCCCAAGGGCAAAGAAGAGAGAGATTAAAAGACAATCAGACGGTAGTTACAGAGTAAAGGTTCTCTCCCCCCCAATTGATGGAAGGGCGAATAAGGAAGTAGTAGAAGTGATAGCCAAGGAATTCGACGTCAAGAGGTCACAAGTCTTTATAATCAAAGGGGAAAAAACAAGGGATAAGTTAATCGAGATCAAAAAGGAGGAGGCATGGACGGGTTGATAAAACAGATAGAAGAAGCCATAGGGGCGATAAGAAAGATCACCGATATCTCTCCGAGGATAGCCATAATCCTCGGAACAGGGCTTGGTAAACTTGTAAATAATATCGACATAAAGAAAACTATATCCTACAAAGAAATTCCCCACTTTCCCCTTTCGACCGTTGAGAGTCACGAGGGAAGACTAATCTTTGGAAACCTTGGTGGCAAAGATGTAGTTTGTATGCAGGGAAGGTTTCACTACTATGAGGGCTATACAATGAAAGAGGTGGCATTCCCGGTAAGGGTATTAAATAAACTCGGTGCAAGCATCCTCATTGTATCCAATGCTGCAGGTGGATTGAATCCTCTCTTTGAAAGGGGCGATGTAATGTTACTAACCGATCATATTAACATGCTTCCAGAAAATCCCTTGAGAGGAAAAAATGAAGAAAAATTAGGAACGAGATTCCCGGATATGATGGAACCATATAAGAGAGATTTTATACGGCTTGCCGAAAAGGTTGCCCTGGAGGAAAAAATTTTCCTAAAAAAGGGAGTATACGCGGCTCTTCAGGGTCCCTGTTTTGAGACACCAGCAGAATATAGAATGCTTAGAGCAATAGGTGCAGATGCAGTTGGTATGTCTACTGTGCCTGAAGTTATTGCCGCTCGCCATATGGGGATGGATGTAATCGGGATATCGATAATCACTGATATGGGTCTTCCTGATGTGCTAGAGCCGGTATCTCATGAGATTGTCATCAAGGCGGCAGAGGAAGCAGAACCTAAACTGGCGAGATTGGTCACGTCCTTCGTTAGGGCGCTGTGATGGGTTTAAGGGGTGGAAACAAAAAAAGATACTATAATTTGCACCTTTTCTGAAATTTGGCTATATCGGTTATATTGTGTTCTGTGAAGTATTCCTCAATTCCGTTTAGTACCCTGTTTCCAGCATCGGGGTCAATTAAAATACCTGTACCGATTGCTACCATTCTGGCTCCTATAAGGAGAAACTCGAGGGCATCCTCGGCGTCCATTATCCCTCCTATGGCAATCACAGGCAGGCTTGTGTTTTTTATTGCATTGAAGACGCAGTAAAGTGCTACATGTTTGATGGCTGGACCAGACAGCCCTCCTCTACCCCCTCCAATCTCTGACTCTCCGGTCTCTATGTCTACAGCAAGCGCGGGAATTGTATTTATGAGAGATATGGCATCGGCGCCTGCACATTCTGCCGAATAGACAATCTCTGAGTTCTCAAAGATAGGGGGTAACTTGCAGATAATGGTCTTGGATGTCCCATCTCTCACACCCCCCATGATCTTGTGAACAGTCTTTGGATCTCTTCCAAACGCCAATCCACCCTTTTTAACGTTCGGGCAGGAGAGGTTTACCTCAATGCCTTTAATGCCTGTAGGATCGAGTAACCTTGCAACCTCAATGTAATCATCAATCTCATCACCAGCTATAGAGGCGATTACATGGGTGCCGCAGGAAAGGATCTTAGGAAGTTCATCCTCAAGAAAACCGTGTATACCTGGATTTGCAAGCCCTATCGAATTTATAATGCCGCAGGGTGTCTCAAATATTCTCGGAGGAGGATTTCCTTCTCTCGGTCTCAACGTAACGGATTTAGTAATCACACCGCCAACCGCAGAGACATCTGTAAAATCTAAAGTATGACTGGAAAAACAACCGGATGCGAGCAGCACTGGATTTTTAAATTCTATATCGCCTATGTTAACCGATAAATCCATATATTTACTCTCTTCTAAAACACTCTCTCGGACGCTGGTTTCGTTTGAACATCTAACTATTATACAGTAATTTTCACAAATTGTCAAGTCGTTTGATATTAGTTTTTGGGGTTAAGAAGTAATTCATTTCAATCTGCTGGTAGACAGGGCAGTTGTAGGGCAAACCCTGCCTGCCGCCCGCCTACCGTCAGGCAGGGTTTAGGTTTGCTTTATTGCAAGGCTAATTTCCCATTCCCTCTTGGGGAACTTGCCCTACTCTCTCAACAGCTAACTACCCTCTTCTTCACATTACACATAACACTCCATTCTCCCTTCTCTATTCTCTTTTCGCTCTTCTCCTTGCAGTCCTTGGTCTTCGGTCCCAGGTCTCTTCTCCCTTCCCTCTTCAGTCGTTATCAGTGCTTAGTCTTCGAAAGTCTTCGTAATCTGCGTTGATCTGCGTCCCACATCTATGTAAGTCCTTTTTTTTCTCCTTGACTTTTTCTCTTTTATGTGTTATAATCTTGGCGGGAAAAATCGCACCAATTGGTGGTGCGTATTTCCCCAGTACTACAGCGCTTTTATATATCAATGAACAGGGGTATATCTCATTATCTTCTACCGGGGGGTAAGATGAAAAAGGTCGGATATTTTGAGGGAACCGATTCAAAGATACTTGCTACACTTGCAGCCAAAGGGGTAGATACACTGCCTTTGGGTAATGGTGAGGATGGTTATGGTAAATACGTTGGTCATATTACAAAGGGAGACAATATTTCACTTATCGTAGGTTATCTACATAAAGTTATTCCTCTCTCAGAGCAAACCACCAAACCTGCAGATATCCTATACTCCTGTATGGCACATAATATTCCGGCAATCATCATTGTTCCAGAAGAACTAAAAGGAGCAGCCAAAAAGATCCTCGGCGATATTGCAAGTCAGGTAAAATTCGTTGATCCCGATAACGCCCTGGTAGAGATAATGAAGGTGTTAGGATAAGATGTTCTATTCTGCCCAAAAATTCGAGGTAGCGTTATGTTTAACAGGAGGATATATGAATAAGTTAAACCCCTTTAAGATAGCTCAGGAACAACTGGATAAGGCAGCCCATCTTCTGGGTCTCGACGAAGCAACTCATTCTATCCTAAGAGAGCCCAGGATGGAGTACCATTTTACCATACCCGTAAAGATGGATACTGGTGAGGTAAAGGTCTTCAAGGGTTTCAGAGTCCAATATAACAATGCCAGAGGTCCCTGTAAGGGTGGAATAAGATTCCATCCAGAGGAGACCATCGATACAGTTAGAGCGCTCGCAGCCTGGATGACATGGAAAACTGCAGTTGTCGATATACCTCTCGGTGGAGGAAAGGGCGGTGTAATCTGCAATCCTAAAGAGATGTCTCAGAGCGAACTCGAGAGACTTGCAAGGGGTTATATAAGACAGGTAGGCAAATTCCTTGGTGTGACAAAGGATGTCCCTGCCCCCGATGTATATACAAACCCGCAGATAATGGCTTGGATGATGGATGAGTATGAAACAATTATTGGGGAAAAGCATCCTGGCGTGATTACCGGTAAGCCCATTCAGCTGGGTGGTTCTCAGGGTAGAGGAGATGCTACAGCACGGGGCGGTATATATACCGTAAGAGAGGCGTGCAAACACATGAAGATAGACCCGGCTAATGCTACTTATGCCATACAGGGATTTGGTAATGCGGGTCAGTTTGCTGCCACACTCCACCACGAGTTACTCGGTGGTGGGAAGCTCGTAGCAGTCTCGGATTCCAGGGGTGGAATATACAATAAAAATGGATTTGATCCTTATAAACTTATAGATTGGAAGTTAAAGACCAAGCAGGTAAGAGGCTTTCCTGATGCCAAAAAAAATGTTAGCAATGAAGAGTTGCTCGAACTTCCTGTCGACATCCTGTATCCCGCTGCGCTGGAGAATGTGATAAGAAAGGATAACGCTGGAAAGATCAAAGCCAAGATCAGCTGCGAACTGGCAAATGGTCCCACTACCCCTGAGGCAGATGTCATACTTTACAACAACGGGGTCTTCGTAATTCCTGATTTCCTTGCAAATGCTGGAGGCGTTACTGTATCCTATTTCGAACAGGTACAGAATACATACAATTTCTACTGGACCCTCGACCAGGTCCGTCAAATGTTAGATCAAAAGATGACAACTGCATTTAACGACGTATTCGAAATGCATGATGAGAAGAAAGTCGACATGAGAACAGCAACCTATCTTATTTCAGTTCAGAGAGTTGTTGACGCAATGAAACTAAGGGGTTGGGTATAAAGCAGGCGATCTTCTAAGGCAGGTGGGCACGGTAGCAGGACCGTGCCCACTTTTTTATTATATACCACAAATCAATCAAATATAAGATCCTCAGCAAGAAAGGCGGGCCCATCTTTACATACATATCTATAACCGAGTCTTGTCTTGACGGCGCAGGAGAGACAGGAACCATAACCACAGCCCATCCTCGCCTCCAAGGAGAGTATACAAGTAATATTCCTATTTGAATAGTTTTGTTTTATAGCCTTGAGCATAGGAATCGGTCCGCAGGCTATCAGAACCTCTCCATCTTTCGGCTTCGGGAGATAATCTGTTACAATTCCCTTTCTGCCGAGACTTCCGTCCTCTGTAACTAAAGTACACCTATCTGTATCAAGTTCTATTTTAGGGAGTATGTGTTCTTTATCCCTTGCACCAAATATAAGGGTCGCGGATATCCTTTTGTATTGAAAGTATAATGGGGCTATACCCATACCACCCGCTACCAGATAGATCTCTCTATCCTGTAAACCTGTACTATTCTTTAGACTGCTTGAAAGATGCTCAAATGGAATACCGAGTGGACCAAGGACATCGATTCCATCACCACATTTGTACTCCGAAAGCAGTCTGGTTCCCAAGCCCCTCACATTATAAATTATCTCAAATCTGTTTCCCATGGTGTTGTATACACTCATCGGACGCCTCAAGAGAGGATAGTAGCCGCTACCTATTTTGAGACTAACAAACTGACCAGGCTTAGATTTTTTCGCAATTTCATATCCCTCGAGCGCCATCTTAAAGATGGATGACGTGAGCTTCGTGTTTTCTATAATCTCCAAAGTCGACATCCTATAATTCAAATCCATATTTATTCTGAATACCTCTTATAAAAGTCTGTTTTTCCTCCTCATTGAATCTATGGGCACTCCTACCAGCAATCTCTATCCCACCTTGATAGAATCGGCTCCATAAGAATAGGGATATAAGAACTCCATCAAGGGGTCGATTCTCCACAAAGGATTTGACCGTTAGCCCGCCGAAAACCAGGTTAAGAGCAAGGGTAAAGACACCAGAAATCGGTTCTCCAGCATATATCTCCCCCAGTCCGGGGAGAAATGATGACAAAATCTGAGCCTTTCTTACATTCTTTTCCGGCATAAGTCGTGCAGTCCTGATATCACTTGAAATATCGTATCTCCCAAGCCCACTGAACAAAGAGTCAGAACTTTCCCAATCTCCGTCCATCAAGAACACCCATCCCAGGAGTTCTTTGTCGCCCAATCTTCTACATTCCAATTTTGCATCTGGATAATCACCAGCCAGGACATAGGTCTTTAGAAGTTCCCTGTGTTCATCAAGGAGACTGAAAATCTCGATAGCATCATCGTACCTCATGAGGTTTCTACAGCAGAGAGCCTTTTTGTATTTCCATTCCCTGTCAGGAGAGAAGAAATCGAGTCTTTCGTACTCGATCAAAGCCTTGTGGTACTCTCCAATCTCAAAAAGACCATCGGCAATCTCAGAAGAGTTCGTGAAAATTGTGACGAAAATCAAGTACAAGCATGTCATAATTCCTCTTATTGTATTCATTGGCGCTCTTTATACTGCCATATATATCGCCCAGGTAAAACAGAGAGGCGAGGCTTAGAAATGTATAGTTAGGCAGAGGTCTCTCCTCTCTATAGTATTCGTAGGAAATTGCGAATAAACCCGTAACGAGCAGAAAGGAGAATATCCCATCCCAGGCACGCCCAGAATAGACCCTGCCACTGCCAGGTAATAACGTACTCATAAAGCCTGCCAGCACCGGGCTCTTCTTTGCCATATTATCTAAGTTGCAGGAGAGTTTCCCCACATCATCTGCAAAGCTGGTCGCACCCTGAAGATAATATAGGGCGCTGTCTACCTCTCTCTCCTCGAGCCAGGTTATCCCAACAAAGAGCCTTCCCGTGTCGTTGTCGACTCTACAGAGATAATCCCTTGCGCTCTCTCTACTTCCCATCACCCAGTATGCGCTACCCATACGCATATAGATTGACTCTGTATCACGCAAACAGAGTTCCTTCCTGTATTCTTTTAGAGATGCCTCCCACTCGCCGATATCGTAAAGGTAATCCGCAAATGAGATACAGCTTGAAGTCTTTAAGACATTGTTAGGTGGTTGCAACTTCTCCTCTAAAACGGGGTCGTAAAGCTTGAATCCCCTGCCTTCCACATATCTAATATCGTAAAATCTGTTAGCATAATCCCAGCATTTGAAGTTACACCTCTGGAGCCTGTCAACCGCCATAAATATCCCCCCGACTCCCCTTTTATCTATCGCATCACATGCATACTGGGAGCAGGATGGGGTAAAGTTACATAAATCTCCCTGACGTGGAGAGATATACCTCTGATATATCTCAATTCCTCTTTGTGCGGGGGTTAATATAGATTGGGTAGATATTATAAGATAAAGCAAAATTGCGCACATCTCTTATATGATTGCCTAATCTGATCAGTGAGTGAATATTTCTCTTCTTCAGGAAATTTCTCCGTCAATCCAAAGATCTCCATGGCTATATGCTTTGAAAGTCTATAAGTCCTCAATTCTCTGTAGATTCTGACTATCTTTTGACTTAACTCGTCACTTATTTTCCCTTCTCACTCTTTGCCTTTGCCTCTTCTCAACTAAATCGGAGCAGTTTTTATTCTTTTGTATTCAAACCACTTAGGACAGAGCACGATTAGACCTTATCTCTGTGGACCTCTATAAATTTTGCTATTGATCGATCATAGGTACGCTCAACATCATCAGGAAAAAAACAAGCGGGGAGTTCTCCCATCCTCCAGTGATACTCTATGCATTCGCAGCACTTGCCCTTTCTCGAACACGGTTCATATGTACAGTTACATCTCCTCTTATTCCTATCAATCTCACATTCCATATCAACTAATCAACCAATTAACTAATCAACTAATTAATCCTCTTCTCTCTTCACTTTTCTCTCTTCGCTCTTCTGTCTTCACGTAAGTCTAATCTTACATTCTCCCTTGGGGAACTGGGGAACTTATCCAACTCCCTCTGCCTTTTCCTCTCTTCACTCTTTCCTTCTCTATCCTCTCTATCTCCCTTCTTGCGGCAATTGCATAATCTGTGTCAGGATAATCTATCTCTATTGACCTGTATCTCGACAATGCACTCTCCCAACTTCCCTTTATATTATGTTCAATCCAGGCAATTGCATACTTTGCTCTTTGGAGTTGTTCGCTCTCCCCACACTCCTGGACAACCTTCTTGTACTCCTTCAGTGCCTCGTCGACTTTTCCAAACTCCAGAAGCCATATCTCAGCCAGTCTCATTCTTGCTGAGGCAACATCCAAAACCGTATCGGGTTGCACAATAGTATCCTGGTCAGTAATCGCGGAGATAATAGAGTCACCCTCCAGTGTAAGGAGCGTGTCTGAGACGAACTGCGATGCACTATCCTCATGTAGATATACGTTCTCAATCGTGTCTCCCATCAAGTCTAAAGGCAGGGAATCTATATCATAGAATAATGTGTCTCTGAGGTCTGGTTCAACCTCCTCTTTTAATATGCCAACAAGTGTATCCCTCGCCATCTCCTGTGAAAGTGTATCAATTTTTACCCCAGAAATGCTATCCTCAGTCACCTGAAAAGCCCCGGTTGTATCCGAAAGCGGTTGTAGCGTATCGCCTAAGATGAAGGAAGAATCAAGTTCGGCGGATTCTGTATAAGTGGTGTCTCTTATCCCAAGCGCTTTCCAGAGGGTAAATACATCTTTTATTGCCTTAACCTTTTTAGAGGCCTTATTCCCAAGCTCGGTGTTTGGTCCTTTTTCCAATGCCTGATTGTAAGCATCCAGTGCATCCTTGAGTTTAGACTGTTTCTCATAGATACTTCCCGCGTGGAATCTGCTTTCCTGAGTATCCAACTCCTCCAGCATCATTATTGCGTTTTCATAATCCTCTTCAGCCTCGTAACATAACGCAATGCGATCCTTCAATGCGTTCTCTTCCTCTTCATTATCCGTTATGATAGACTCGAATATCTCCTTTGCTTTAGTGATATTACCTACCTTGTAGTGCATGTCGCCCGTCTTTAAGCGATATTCAAATCCATCTTCAACAAGAGGAATAACTCTCTCATAATACTTAAGGGCTTCTTCGTATTTAGCTAAAGAGTCAGCGGATTCTCCCAGGATTGAAAGTACCTCGATCTTGTATTTACCATTTTTAAAAGAAATCAAATACTCTTCACCCTTATCTATTGCCTTATCATAGTCCTCAGATAGAAAATAGGCATTGGTAAGCCAGTAATCTACCTCTTCTTTGACATCCTTATCTTTACTCGCACGTGAGAACCACTTCTCAGCCTCTAAGTCATACCCTTTCTCAAGCGCTATCTTTCCCAGAAAAACTTCTGCCTCAGGTACATACTCGCTTTCTGGATAGAAATTGATAAGTTCTTTAAACTTTTGCTCTGCCTCATCTATCTCATCCTTAAGGAAGAAACATTTGCCGGAAAGGAATATCACATCGTCAGTCCATTTGGATTCTGGATAATACGTGAGTAATTTTGAACATTTCTCGATGCATTCATCCAGAAGGGCTTTATTGGGTGTTTTGCTAGCTACTGCCCCTTCGTATGCCTCCCTTGCATTGTAGTAGATATTGTAGCTGTGCATGGTTTTGCAAGATAAAAAAGGCAAAGAGAGACAAAGGAGTATTAAAAGCGAATATTTTATCTCTTTATTAATAGCCATTTAAGTTAATACTCACTATAAAATGAAAACAATCTTTGCAATCGTCAATTTTAAATCTGCATCATATTATTTTTTAGACGCTGATTTACGCTGGTGGTTTCTGATATTTTAAAAGTGTTAGGTCATTTGTCTTCGGTCTTCAGTCCTCAGTGCTTAGTGCATAGTCTCTATCACCCATCGCCTATCGCCTTTTCATCTATTAAATTTCTTAGCCAACTCAATAAACTGGGCATACCTTGTGAACTCATTAAACCATACAGCCTGCGGCTACCATTTAGCAAACCTAACGGTCTGCCATGCTTCATCCAGGGTCATATTTAACCAACTCGTAGGGCAAGGCTTTAGCCTTGCGGATGCAAACCTGAAGGTTTGCCCTACATTTTCTATCCCTTGTTTGCAGGCATGAAGCCTGCCTGATCTGCCTGCCGGCAGGCAGGGCAGACAGGTGCGTCCCATTATTTGTGTAATTCGTCCATAGCAAAAAAGCAGTGGAACCTATGTCTTCTTTGAAATTTTGATATCTGCATTTTCATATTTGATTTACATTTAATACGACATTGCATATACAACAATATTTATTCCCATCCTGAATGCCTTCTCTCTTATCTCTTCGGGATCATTATGCACACCCGGGTCCGCCCAACCATCTGATATGTTACTTTCATGTGTGTAATACACAACCAGCCTGCCTTCATAAAATAGCCCAAATCCCTCTGGTGGTTTATTATCGTGTTCGTGTATCTTGGGAGGACCATTTTCAAACTTGTAAAAACAATTATAGATTGGGTGACTAAATGGGAGCTCAACTAATTCCAGACCTGGGAACACCTTTTCCATTTCTCTTCTAAAAGCCTCATCAAAACCATAATCATCGTCTGCGTATAGAAACCCGCCTTTTGTGAGATAATCCCTGAGATTCTCCACCTCTATATCCGACAGTTTTATGTCACTGTGTCCAGTTAAAAACGAGAATGGATATGAGAATAAATCAGGATCTTGTAATGTTACAACAAACTGTTCTGGGTTTGCATCAACGCTTGTTCTACTGTTTATCTCCCTGGCGAGATTGGGTATTATAGAGGGGTCATTAAACCAATCCCCGCCTCTGTACTTTACCCTTGCTATGGTTATATCATAGGAATTAAACAATATGGGGACAAGTAAAAACCACATAGAATAATAAATAACAAATGACAAATTACAAATAGCAAATAAATTGCAGATTTAACCTCGTTATCTATAATTCACTAAGATGTTATTAATTAAATCCATGTTTGTCATTTGGTACTTGATATTTGATATTTAATATTTTTCCTTATATAGTTTGTTTTCTATTATATACTCTCTAACGCCCTCGGGCACAAGGTATTTTATACTCTTGCCCCTTCTCACAAATTCTCTTATCATGGTGGACGAAATATCTATATTCATCTCAAAAATCTTTGTCTTGCCCCTCAAGCCTCTATCTATCTCATCTCTACTATAACCGGGTCTTGTCATTATTATAATGGATTCAAACATTCCTATGAGGGTATCCGGCTCCTTCCAATCACGAAATTCTTTCGCCTGGTCGGCACCGATAATAAGATGTAGTGAGTTTTCGCCCCCGTATTGAGCCATAATCTCCTTTATCGTATCGATGGTATAGGATACCTCTTTTCGTTTTATCTCATTATCTACCAAAAGGAAGCATGGATTACCCTCTATTGCGATGTTGAGCATATCTAACCTGGCAACAACAGGGATGTCAGGTTTCTGTTTGTGCGGGGGTATATATGAGGGGATAAACAATATCCTATCAATATGGAACTCATCTCTTACAAGCTCTGCACCTATCAGATGGGCTATGTGAGGAGGATTGAACGTTCCACCAAAAATACCAAGTTTCATAGGATGTAACCACTACACTCTTATCATCTCACGAAGTGTGAGCCACTCAAAACACCTATCACATCTGAAGTAAAAATCTTCGAACTCACTTTTACAATTTTCACATTGATAGATGTTACCTTTGGTCTTTTCTCCAAGTACTTCCTCTATCGATTTCAGGGCTTTCTCATAATCCCCAGAGTCCCTGTATACCTCGGCAAGCTGGAATGCTGTTGACTCGTCTCTGTTCCTCTCAAGTGCCTTGGTGAGAATTTGTATAGACTTATCTCTCTCTCCAAGTTTATTATAAAGCCCTGCAAGCCTTCTATATGATTCTATAGAATCCGATTTCTGTATACAGAGCTGATATACCTCAACCATATCGTGAAAACTCTTCTTCTCGAAGTATGCATTTTCAAGTCTATCAAAAGTTAGAAAAGCAAATTCCGGTGAATCTTTTATTATACGCTGCCATAATTCTATTGCGCTATCCACATTACCATCTTTATATTTTACATCACCCATATATATAAGAGCCGGCACACAGGAAGGATCCAGTTTGATTGCCCTCTGGAAATTCTGAGTAGCCTTCTTCATTTGTTCGTCATCAAATAAAAACTTGCCGTAGTAGGCATGCAGACAGGCAAGGTTCTTGCGGTTTCCAAGTCTCTTTCTTAATACGATAGCTTCATCCCACATCTTTGTCTGCTCATAGACTCCAGCAAGGAGATTCTGATAACTGATATCATTACGTTTAAGACCAATCAGTTCATTCAAATAAGGAATGCTCTCTTTGAAGCGTCTTGCTCTAAAAAGGTCATCAACCAGAGATTGTAGCACACGGATTTTTATCTCCGCTCCCATTCTCGGTTTAAGAAGTAATTTATGTATCTTTACAGCCTCATCAAAAAGATTCCTTCTTCTGAGAATATCTCCCAGTCTCACATAAGCAGCTATATCGGTGGGGTTAGACCTCACGTACTTTCTCAAAAGTTTCTCTGCCTCTTCCTCGTTTCTTGCAAGGAGTATATCACTATAAGTCACTCCACCGCTACTCTTCCTTCTCAACTTCATTCTCTCCCTCCTCCTCCTCCAGTGGTAGATTTCTTATTGCACCAAGTTCCTCTTTTAGGTTCTTGACCTCCTTCTCTTTCATTCGCAGAACTCTACGCAGCCTGATCTCGTTTATTACCATTATTATGAATGCAAAGACAGCTCCAACAACCGCAGACTCAATTATCACAAGCGACAATGAAATATTGGGCATTGTTCTGCCGAGAAGATGCAATGTGATCAATTCGCTGCCGTTCTGTGCCAGGATTACCGTGCCAAAAACCACGAAGATTATCACTATTATGCCTATTAACAAAAACATAATCCTCCCTTGTTGAATAATGAAACCTCAAATGAAGAGGTCTCGAAAAAAAGTTCCTCGGATTATCCCTCCTATTCGAATCTCTTCATCTCCTCAATCCATTTACCATCTCTATACTCAATAACAGAGTAAATACCTCCTTGTAAGGTTGGTGTCACAATCTCAGGTTTGCTATCACCATCTGAGTCATAGAATGTGGGTTGACCTGTATATTTCTCAAGATAACCTGTAAATGTATGTATTTTCTCGTATATACCGTCCCTGATCTCGAATATTAATATGTCCTTTCCATCCCTGATACAAGCCTGTTCCATAAATCCATTACCATCAAGGTCTCTTAAAGAGAGAACGGGTATCTCACTCAGTTGTATATCTGATTCAAGAACCCATGATTTCTGCTTAACAACACCATCCACATTCTCCGCGACAAGGAGAGCATCACCCTTTTCTCTAAATGCTCCCACCCTGACCTTGAACCAGCCATTACTTCCAATCACGTAGGCGGGGTAGCCTGTACTAATAAGTCTATCAACAAGCTCCTGGGCTCCACTTCTATTTTTGGAAGAACTGACCTGGATTGTAAAAAGACGCACCGTCTTATCTTCACTCACGAGTGTGTAATCTGTAACCTCCTCTGGTTGTTTTATGCCTACCTTGAACATCGGGATAAAGATTTTCTCACCTTCCGTCTCGATAAATCTATCGATGGTGAGGCTGTCACTCCTTATAGAAACCATCCCGGAATCGGTGATCGCATATATCTTAGAATCCAGCGGACTGGTCCTTACATCTTTACAAGAGAGATTCATCTCCTTTACCACTTCGTCTGTGCCCGCATCAAATATCATAAGTCTATCTGCACAGACCAAAATACCGTATGAACCATCCCTTGAAAGCCTTAAGAAGTCTGCGGATGTAGGCAGAGAAGCCATCTTCCTAACAGTGTAAGTCGCTCTATCCAAACCGGATATGCTTTCG